>NZ_JAAHHX010000020.1:0-32128 GCF_010672065.1 Moorena sp. SIO4A1
TATGGTCTTCTGTGCTTGTATGAGTGGCAGTTGCCTCGGTTTTATTGCCCACAACCGCAATCCCGCCAAAGTCTTCATGGGGGATACCGGTTCTCTAGCCCTAGGAGGATCCCTAGCAGCAGTAGGACTTTTGACTGGGAACCTCTGGAGTTTATTTATAATTAGTGGTATTTTCTTCCTAGAAGCCGTATCAGTGATAGCTCAAGTTAGTTACTATAAAGCCACCAAAGATGCCAATGGGGTGGGTAAACGTTTATTAAAAATGTCACCGTTCCACAATCATCTGGAACTTTCTGGCTGGTCAGAGACCCAGATAGTGGCGGTATTTTATGTAGTTAATGGGCTTCTGGTCTTGTTGTGTTTGAGGTGAATTGTGATTGGTTTTTTCTCCTTTGCCCAAGGCCTATAGTTGATCAAGGCAAGAGGCATGCATGCAAGACTAACCCACGCCTACCCCCTCACAGGGGTAGGTTTTTTTACATTAGGGTAGGGAGTCGGGAGTCGGGAGTCGGGAGTCGGGAGTCGGGAGTCGGGAGTCGGGAGTCGGGAGTCGGGAGTCGGGAGTCGTGAGAAGCGGGAAATGGGGAGATGGGGAGAATTATTTCGACAATAATTGTATATTTTAATACATATTTTTAATAGTTTCTACGTAATGAAAGTACGTACTCGCCCCAAAGTTAAAAACCTACCCTTGTGAGGGAGTGGGGGGAGCTTTCAAGGGTATGTTTTTTACAAAGACGTCAGGTGTGGGGTGTGGGGTGTGGGGTGTGGGGTGTGGGGTGTGGGGTGTGGGGTGTGGGGTGTGGGGGATAAGAAAGCGATGCAGCGCCGACCTGTGGGGGAAACCCCCAAGACCGCGCTGCATCGCTTGTTCGTTGTTTTTCTTTTCCTCTCCCTCTGGGTCGTCCCATGTTTTACCCAAATGTAAAAAACCTACCCCTGTGAGAGTGGAAGAAGTAGTTTGCGATTAAGTTGGTATATAGCATTTACGTAAGCATATGCGCTACGCGCACGCTGCTTGAGGTGCCGGGAGCATGTCACTTATGCAGAACATTTGTACGCTTATTTGGGTAATAGGTACCCACCCCTAACCCCTCCCAGGAGGGGAAGGTAATAGGAACCCACCCCTAACCCCTCCCAGGAGGGGAAGGTAATAGGTAATAGGGGCAGCATCTCACTTATGCATAATATTTTTACATTATCTATAGCCCCCTAATGGGTAATTGCTTGCGCTCATGGGACATAGTACTAATGTTTCAGCAACGCNGGATGTCTTTATACCATGGGCGAGTCTTTTTTAAACTTGGAAGAGTCTTTTTTTGACTGTAGTAATCGGGATTATCCCTTAATTCCGGGAGGTAACATACAAGCGGACAAGTATTAATTGAACAGCGATTTTCTTCATACCACCTGAACCGATCGGCCAGCAAATAGTTATATTGAGCACACAACATTGACAACCAATGATCAATCTTGGTTTGCTGATCTCTTGTCGGTTTTAGCCTGTACTGATACGCGATTCTCATTTGACTTGTCCTCTCGTATATCGACCTAGTAATATTATACTATATGTTAGGATTACCGATTTTGAAAAAAGACAACTGGAGCAAGATGCCAATCGAAGAGGGATGACCTCGTCTGAGTTTTAAGACAGCTTGATAGCTCGTTTCCCCG
The DNA here is from genome assembly GCF_010672065.1 of Moorena sp. SIO4A1. Taxonomy (NCBI): domain Bacteria; kingdom Bacillati; phylum Cyanobacteriota; class Cyanophyceae; order Coleofasciculales; family Coleofasciculaceae; genus Moorena; species Moorena sp. SIO4A1. Next base: position 1,675 of record NZ_JAAHHX010000020.1, read on the forward strand.
AACGCGCCCCGCGTCGGCTTTGCCGAATCCAAGAGACCCTGTGCAAAATTCATCCCACACTCATGCTGCGCATGTTCGTTGTGGGGCTTCTTTTGCCGGAAGCTAATTACTAACTACTAACAACTACTCATAGCCCAAATGTTTCCGAGCCGCTGATGTGGCGACGCGACCCCGAGGTGTGCGGTGCAGGAAACCAATTTGTAACAAATAGGGTTCATAAACCTCTTCAATGGTTTGAGCATCTTCTCCAGTAGAGGCTGCCACTGCTTCTAAACCAACTGGTCCGCCATTGAACTGTTCAATCATTACCTTTAGCACTAGTCGGTCTGTCCAATCTAACCCCATCGGGTCTACATTAAAGATTTCCATGGCTTGAGCTGCTACATCCTGGTTAATTTGCTCAATGCCTTTGACTTGAGCATAGTCTCGCACTCGCCTCAGGAGTCGGTTAGCAATTCGAGGTGTGCCACGAGACCGACGGGCAATTTCCTCAGCACCATCTTCCGTTACTGCTGCCTTGAGCAGTTGAGCTGTCCTGGTTACAATTAAACTCAATTCATCGATCTCATAGAAGCGTAAGCGTTGGATCATACCAAAGCGATCGCGTAGGGGTGAGGTTAAGGAACCTACTCGGGTGGTTGCCCCCACTAAGGTAAACTGCGGCAGAGGAATACTACGGGTTTTGGCACTCTGACCCTTACCAATAGTGATATCCAATCGATAGTCTTCCATGGCTGGATATAGTAATTCCTCTGTCATGCGCGATAAACGATGGATTTCGTCTATAAATAAGATATCCCCAGGCTTGAGATTAACCAGAAGCCCCACAATATCTCGTGGACGCTCTAAGGCAGGTGCAGCAGTAATTTTACAATTCACCTCCATCTCAGTTGCCAAAATTAGCGACATGGTTGTTTTCCCTAATCCTGGTGGTCCATACAACAGCAGGTGATCCATGGCCTCATTTCTGGCTTTGGCGGCTTGAATGCCAATTTCCAAAACTCCTTTGAGTTCTTTTTGTCCGATGTAGTCGGCTAAGCGTTGCGGTCTAATACTCTCTTCCTGATGACCAATTTCCTCAGCGGTAGCCGTTGCTAGCAGTAGGTCTCCATCGCTTTGCGTCTGACGGGGTTTACTGCGACCTTTTCGCTTCTTGCTAGATTTGGGTTCTCTATCTGGGTTTTGGTACTGTTGTCTAAAAGACGTTATGGCCATGGGTCATACTTCATCCTTCATACTTCATACTTAGTTTACTTATGCTGGCTAAGAGAATCTTACCGTGCCTCGATGTAAAAGCTGGGCGAGTTGTTAAAGGGGTCAACTTTGTTAATCTTAAGGACGCTGGTGATCCAGTGGAATTAGCACAAGTTTACAATGATGCTGGTGCAGATGAGCTGGTGTTTTTGGATATAACTGCTACCCATGAAGACCGAGACATTATTATTGATGTAGTCTACCGTACAGCAGAACAGGTGTTTATTCCCTTGACGGTGGGGGGTGGGATCCAGTCTTTAGAAAATATTAAATTATTATTAAGAGCAGGAGCCGATAAGGTGAGTATTAATTCGGCTGCTGTACGCAATCCGGACTTTATTAATCAAGCCAGCGATCGCTTTGGTAATCAGTGCATTGTAGTTGCTATTGATGCTCGTCGTCGGGAAGATCCTGATAATCCTGGTTGGAATGTTTACGTGCGAGGAGGGCGTGAGAACACTGGTATTGATGCGATCGCATGGGCAAAAGAGGTGGCACAACGGGGAGCTGGGGAACTTTTGGTTACTAGTATGGATGCGGATGGAACCCAGGCTGGGTATGACTTAGAGCTAACCCGCACTATGGCTGAACAGGTGGAAATTCCTGTGATTGCCTCCGGTGGTGCTGGCAACTGCGATCATATTTATCAGGCTCTGACTGAGGGCAAAGCTGAAGCGGCGTTGCTAGCTTCCCTGTTGCATTATGGGCAACTGAGTGTATCTGAAATTAAAACTTATTTGAACCAGCACCAAGTTCCGGTGCGATTGCCATAGTAGCTTAATCGATTATTCTTCCGAAATATTTAAGTTTTGTTGTGTAGTATTAAGTAGTTTAATGGTTTGCAGCGATTTTTATAGCTGCTAAACTAAATATGGATGCAATATTAATTTTTGTAAAAAATGCTGGTGATAATTCTAATATTTGATGTCGCCTTGGTGGCTTGGTCACTGCACCTGATGCAGGAAGCCTTTGATACCCAAGAGTTCTCTCTGATGCTGGCTGGTACCTTAGTAGCTATGTCAGCAGCAGCCATGTTAGTTGTTTATTTTCTGATGAACAGCTGTATGGGGTATATTACCCAAATGGCTCAGTCTCCCAGCGTATTCTACTGATCGAGATAATTTCATTCTGAAACTACTTGACTTAGCTGAGCTATCAAGGTATACTAGTTGATGGACTATAAAATTGCGGGGTTATAGCTCAGTTGGTAGAGCACCTCAATGGCATTGAGGGGGTCAGCGGTTCGAATCCGCTTAGCTCCATATTGTTTAAATATTGATTAAAGGCTGAAGTCTTTTAGCCTGAGGGGTTGCCTTAGGGTAGCTTGGCTATAAGTCTTCAGTAATAAGGTTAGAATTTGTTGACGGTTGGCGGTTGACGGTTGAGGGGAAACTCTTAAAACAAGCCTTGGGAGTGACGAGGGGGGAAAACCCGTGAGACTTGATGGTGAGATGTTGAGATTAAAACCTCTTTATCGAAGACGAATTCGCTGTAATCGGCGAGGTCATCTAGACCAATCAAATTTAGGATGATCTCAGCCACTAGCCAGGTGCTGACTTTCACAAATACATTGTTCCACTGATGATTCATTGCTCTGAGGTTTAAACATTTGGTAGGTAGAGGTTTTGTCTGGCTTCTGTTTGTTCAGATGTACCTAAATCTCTACTTCAATTCCAGAGCGACGAATCCGCAAAAAAGTCAAAAATTTTTATTTAATAAAATTTCCGATATTGATTGGTGTTGAGAGTTCACGGTTGAGGGTTGACATTTGATATCACTTTAGGTTAATTACTTTGTTTAGAAGCGATCGCTGTGTTGATACAGTCGCTCATGGTTTTGGGTCTGTGTGCGGAACCTGCATCAAGACACTGTTTTTGTCAATTCTTTTGATTTTCCTGTTGCCATATCAGCTGTTCCTGGCTTCTGCAAAAAGCCTAGTCAACCTTCACGCTCCCTTCAGGATTTCGATGGGATCCCCTTGGTGCAACACTTTACCGGCTTCTGAAACAGGCACGTTTGTATTCACGCTTAATTTGTAGAAATGATTGAAACGAGCGCTGGTTGTCCAGGATGGTAGGGTTTCCTTGCGTCTCGCCATGAAAGTCTTTTGGAAATTACCAGTAGCTTCTCCGGTCTGAGGGTCTCGTGCTAAAACAATACAACGTTGACAGGGATTAATTCCTTCTATCAAAGCTTCCCCTACTTTAAACTGAATAGATTGTCCTGATTCGGTAAACAATTGGTCTTCCCAGAAAGCGGGAACTCCTCCAATTTCTAGATTGGCTCGAACCCGACGTCGTATGTCTTCAGGACTTATTTCAGGGAACCAAGAAGCAACGGTTTCAATGGTAGCGCTACTAATAATAGTAGGACCAAGAGCATTGGTATCGTCTGGAAAACCAGTGCTGGTGTTCTGCACTACTTTAACTGGAAAATCGAAGTAATCCTTTAACCAAGCTTCCAGAGCAGTTCGCCCGTGATCAATATGAAAGGTAATGTTTTGGTTTGTGCCCTGAATCTGTAGCGATAGCAATTGGGATTGGATATCGAAGACCGACCGCAGCAAGTGAACTTTGGCATTGCGCTTACCATTGACAAATTTACCTTGCTGATCGAATAGGGCAAATTCCCGGTCATGCTTTAGGGCACCACTTTTGAGAAGAGTGGCGGTTTGGAGTTCAATCCGATCTAGGGATTTAATCGGGTAGATATAGATAGCTTTAAGGTAAGGTTGTGTCATGATAGCAGTTCTGAATTGGATGAGGTACTCAGTAGGAGTGGGTTTTAGGGAGCAGGGAGTAGGGAGCAGGGAATAAAATTGAAGTGTGCTTCACGCTTACTAGGAAACGGGATAAAATAAACCGAACCAAAATACTGTTAGTGCTTGCTATTATTAGCATTACGCTTTGTCTAGTAATTTGTGGAGCAGACAATTGGGTTGATTTAGAAGCCCACGAATAAGCCAAATATATAGGGTTTTCCCCGAGTTGGCAATCATGAAGCTGAATCAAATTCTTAATCAAATCAAAGTCTCTCTAACCCCTTCGTCAACTAAAAATCATTACCAAAAGGTTGAAGAAATAGCCTATAAACTTTACCAAAATCGCCTACTCGTAAAAGGGGAAGGGGATGCGGAGCAAGACTGGGATAAAGCTGAGCAAATTGTTAAAAATCCTTTGACGTTAGCCTTGTTCAAGTGCCATCAAACTTTCATCAGCATAGAAAAAAAGTTTTTAGAGCCTGTTCTGGATTATCTGAATAGATTAGCATTGCTAGAAATTTTAGGACTAATTGGTAATCTATCTCTACTTGTTGGTGTGATTGTCTTTATTGGTGGTGAGCAGGATAGACGAAATGCTGAAGTTTATCAGGCATGGCAAGTAGTTACAGCAGCCTATGACCAAGCTGGCAGTGGCGGCAGAATAGAAGCTTTGGAATTCCTAAACTCAAGACCAAGGCGTATTCCCTGGTTTTGGTTGACCTGGCGGAGACAGAGCTTAGAGGGTTTAGAGGCTCCAAAGGCTTATTTGAGAGGAGTCAAGCTCTCTGGTGCAAACCTAGCTAACGCTATTTTACAAGACGCTAATTTATCTGAAGCTAATTTACAGAAAGCTTATTTATATAAAGCTAATTTACAGAAAGCTTATTTATCTAAAGCTAATTTACAAGACGCTCGTCTATATAGAGCTAATTTACAGGGAGCTAGTTTATCTGAAGCTCAGTTACAGAAAGCTCGTTTATATAGAGCTAATTTCCAACAAGCTATTTTAGATGCAGCTAATTTACATAACGCTAGTTTATTAGTAACTAATTTACAGCAATCTTATTTAGAGGAAGCTAACTTACAGAAAGCTATTTTATTTAAAGCTAATTTATCAGGAGCTGATTTATCAGGAGCTAATTTACAGCAAGCTCGTTTATCTAGAACTAATTTAAAGGAAGCTGATTTATCGGCAGCTAATTTACAAGGAACTGATTTATCGGCAGCTAATTTACAAGACGCACTTTATTCAGACAAAACAACATCGGAAGCTGCATGTGAAAGACTTTACATTACCTATCCTTGTCCCACCATATTTCCTGAAGGTTTTGACCCTAAAACTGCTGGCATGAAATTAATCAAGGAAGAGGAAGATATACCTGAAGGATATAATTATTAAGATTCAACACTAAAAGTTTGAGGGTTGATCAGGACATACCTTGAAGTAAACCTCTTGCTTGCAAAAACTATAAGGATTCTGAAGCTTACTGACAGGATACGAAGCAATTTTAATTATACTATCACTGTCCACCAGACCAGTCTACTTTGTCTAATACTCATTGAGATAATGGGGAATTATTGAGGCGATCGCTACCCTATCCTAATTCCCCGCTAAGGTCTACTATGGTAGAGTGTTGCAACAATCCTAAGCTGTTACTCTACCTCCCCCAACCCTTCAATAGTCGCCATCAGAATATTCACTAGCGGATGGTCAATCGATTCCTTGAATGCATCTACTCGTCCAGATTTCAGGGAATTGATTACCTTAACTTTTAGTGTTGGGTTATTCTCAATTTTGTCAACAACTTCACCTACAACTATAATCTTCTCTTTGTTTGTTGTAGTGGGATTAGTCTGGGAGACTTGGTCTAGAAGTTGTTGGATTTCTTCTGCTGCTTCAACTAGGGTTTGCTTATGCTCGTTGGCTATTGATAGATCAGCAGTTACAGAATTTTCAGCTATGCCTCCTATATTTCCAGCGTTATAAACACTCTTACTAAGATTATTGAAACCGAATATCTTGCTATCTCCAGGCATAATAAAATGTTCTCCTTGATTAATGAAACACTTACTTTTTAGAGTAAAGCACACCAATCGTGTGTTTAGACACAAACTGATTGGGTTTTTCGTTTTCGTCTAGGGACACCCAGATCGATTCAGTCAGGTTAGCAGCTATGTTGTCTTTATATTGTTGATAATGTTGATCCTTAAGGTTAAAAGAAGCCATGTACTTCAAGTCAGGTTTTTGTGTATTCTGTGTCCATCCATAAATCCTCAACTCGTAGTTGCCAACTTGTAAATCAAATTCTTTTCCTCCTAATTCAGGACTCCAATCGAACCGAACTATTTTATTTACTGAAGAACGTGCTTGTACTGGAATCGGTTGAGCTAGATTTTCATCTTGAAAATTTCCGGCACTCTCGATTTTAACGAAAGTAGTCCATGCCATGTCGTAAAAATTGTCATTATCTTTTCTGCCAACAACTAAACGAATCCGTTGAATGGTTCCTCCTTGAGGACTCCAATTGTAGAAAGTTATGGGAAGATTGAAGCCTAATCCGACAATATTTTTATTACCAGTTGGGACAGTAATGTATGTAGGAAAAAATATAATGTTTCTTCCCAAAGACAGCTTAAGGTTAGCTTTCCTGAAATTTGATGTATAAGCTACAGCTATAGATACAAGTAAACTAAATAAAGCAATGATAATGGTAATAGGATCGTCTGACTGCACGTTTGTTCTAGTGCTTTTATTTATTTGCGGTGCAGGTGACGACGAAGGTTGTTGAGCTATTAGCTCAGTAATTTCATAGTTGTTATGAGTCCGAAACTGCATAGTTATTAGTATCTATTACCAATAATATATAACTAAGAGGTTGTCTGAGAAGTCTCATTTGCTACATCCAAGCCCCCTAAATCCCCCAATTTTGGGGGACTTTTAGAATAAAATTGACTCTTTTTCCCCCCAAAGTTGGGGGGCTAGGGGGGCAAAATCCAGTATAAAAAAACTTTTCAGATATCCTCTAAGGTGGCATGATAACATTATATCATGTCCGGTTGACTAATTATTCTATACTTTGCCTACTAATGGGTACTATATAATTAGTAATTGGTAGTTTAAGATTAGGGATTATTTCGTAAGGGATTAACCGGACTGGATATTACTCAAATCTAGAACCAGCTGCAGGCTACTATTCAATCAAGACTTGCTTTACCCAAGCTACATCTGCGGTCGATAAAGGTGGTGGCGGATCTTGACTATAATCAATCGCTAAATCATAACTCCCTTGGTCGTATAGATTATGTAATAATTGTTGTAAATTAACGGTAGGTTCTCGATCGCCTGGTTGGAGAGGTAAAGGAAACGAAGGGATTGCTTGGGGGAGATTGAAGGCATATAAATCCGCTTGGGGACGTTCTTGAGAACGGCTGACTACGATGCGATAGTGGCTCTGGAAGGCTTGAGTATTCATAGCCATCGGTTTTCCTTGACGCAGTAAATCAATTTCCACTAAATGGGTTAAGCTATCTAAGATTTTTTGCCGTTTGGTTTCATAAGTGCTGCGCCCTTCTGCAGACCGTTTGTTTTTGGGAGAAAGAATTTCGATAACAGTAATTACTTTGCCAGTTTCTACCTTTCGCACTTCTAAATACCACTCCCTAACCGTTTCAGTCATCGGTAGAGCAATCTTCATTGGTTTGACCCTAGGAGCAGCAACGGTAACCAGAGCTGAGGGTTCTTGGTGGTTGCTTTGAGAACTTTGAACGACTACATGATCTTTTCGGGCGGGCAGGATGCCCACTCTACCTAGCATCGAATCATCACCAGTAGCGTTGTAGACTCTTTCCTCAATTGCTACCCGATACTTCGGACGTAGTTGGGGGTTCAGGCTTTGGGCAATCAGGACAATTAGCCACTTGTGGACTTGTGACCAATATTCAGGTTTTTCCAGGTAGGGATTCATCCCAGGAAAGGGTGAAGGCATATTGTGTATTGAGGCGGTGAAGTGGTATAATTCCTAGATTAACGAAGAAGTCTGGCTCTTTGGTAGCTGCAACCTGGCCAGTATTTTTCGGAAACTTCCGGAAAATCACCAGGATTTGACGATGTGTTATACCAATTTATAAAATTAAGTGGTATAATAGCGTCTAAATAAAATTAATCTTAAGACAGCTAGGGTCTGGGTTAACCCCCTAAGCTGCTATATCCTTAGGATTTAAGCAACGTTTAACAAAAAGTCTCTCAAAGTCTTACTCTGTATAGCTTTGAGATTTTAATAATTCAGTTTTTACTAACTAGCATCTGAATGCCTAAAAGTTTTGCCTAGCAATACTCTTAGGCATTTTTTTTGAGAAATTAGCATCCCTTGATAGCAAAGAACCATTATGAATCAAGTTGACCTAGCCTTTACTCCAGCTCTAGACCAAGCCCAACTGATCCGCAAGGGTGAGATATCACCCCTGGAATTAGTCCAACTCTACCTTGAACGCATCGAAGCATTAAATCCCCAACTGGGCAGTTACTTCACTGTGGCGTCTGACATGGCACTTGCGGATGCTAAAGCCAAAACCGAACAACTTGCCCAAACTACCGATACCTCTAAACTCCCTCCATTTTTTGGTGTCCCGATTGCCATTAAAGACCTCAGGGCTGTAGAAGGACTCCCTTGTAGCTTTGGTGTTGCTGCCCTCAAAGACAATATTGCTAACTATGATGATGGGGTAATCACCCGCATCAAGCAAGCTGGATTCATTATTTTAGGTAAAACCGCTACCTCTGAACTGGGTTCCTTACCCTATACCGAACCCCCAGGATTTCCACCGGCTCGCAATCCCTGGAATCTGGACTACACACCAGGGGGGTCTAGTGGCGGTTCAGCTGCAGCAGTAGCAGCTGGCTTATCTCCCATTGCCCAAGGTTCCGATGGTGGGGGTTCCCTGCGCGGTCCAGCCTTTTGCTGTGGTTTGGTCGCCATTAAACCGACACGAGGTCGTATTTCTTCCGCTCCAGTAGGAGACTTTCAAAGTGGTATTGCTAGTATTGGTCCGATGGCACGGACGGTAGCTGATGCAGCTGCTTTACTGGATGTGATGTCTGGCTATATTACTGGAGACCCTTACTGGTTACCTGACCCAGAGATATCGTTTCTAGAGGCTACCCATCAACAACTGGATAATTTGCGGATTAGTTTTGCCACATCGATTAAACCGATGGGAGAAGCGTCAGCTGTATGTGAAAAGATTGTGGTGGAAACGGTGCAGCGACTGGAAGGGATGGGACATCTGGTTGAACGGGGTTGTCCAGATTTCAGTGACATAGTAGAACCATTTAAGACAGTATGGCAAGCTGGGGTAACGTCAGCAGGAATTCCCCTAGAAGCCTTAAGTCCGATTAATCGCTGGATTGCTGAACAATCCGGTACTGCTGGGGAATACTTACAAGCGGTGACTAAGCTACAAATTATAGCCCGTCAAATTGTGGGATTCTTTAACACTTATGATGTGCTAGTGTTGCCTACTTATTTACATCCACCGATTCGGGTAGGAGAATGGGACGATTTGAGTTATGAAGAAACCTTGGAGAATATTATTAATTGGATTGGACCGTGTCCACCATTTAATGCTACTGGACTTCCTGCGATCGCAATTCCTGCTGGTTTTGATGACAAGGGTTTACCTGTCGGAATTCAGTTAGTGGGACCTCCAGCATCAGAAGCAACACTATTGGCATTAGCGGCTCAGTTAGAAGCAGCAAACCCTTGGAGTCATCATCGTCCCACTATAGCAACGGAAGTATAGTTTAGGACATACTATTTTGCTTTAAAGGGAACAGGGAATAGGGAACAGGGAACAGAAATATGTCTGAACCTTGACTTCGACTGCTATAAAATCTAGAATTTACAGGACTTACGCCACATATGAGTTATTTCTCCATCCGACAAGTAGAGTCATAGCGTAAGTCCTGATTATAAGTAAGTCCTGATTTAAGAGGTCTTGATTTAAAAGGTTAATAGTAAACCGTCAACGGTCAAGAATGCTTAGACTTTTTTCAACCAGCTAAACATAGCGCGTAAGTCTTTACCAACTTCCTCGACGGGATGTTCTTTATTCTGACGGCGCATAGCAGTGAAGACCGGTTTACCTCCCTGATTTTCCAAGACAAATTCACGGGCGAATTGACCTGATTGAATTTCTTTGAGGATTTTACGCATCTCGGCGCGAGTTTCATCAGTAACAATCCTTGGCCCACGGGTATAGTCACCATATTCAGCAGTGTTGGAGATGCTATCCCGCATGTTAGCTAAACCACCTTCGACGACTAGGTCAACAATCAGTTTGACTTCATGAAGGCATTCAAAATAGGCCAATTCTGGTTGATAACCAGCAGCGACTAGGGTCTCAAATCCAGATTTAATCAATTCACTCAAGCCGCCACACAATACGACTTGCTCACCAAATAGGTCAGTTTCTGTTTCTTCCCGGAAGGTAGTTTCAAGAATCCCGGCACGGGTACCACCAATTCCTTTGGCGTAAGCCATGGCGCGATCGCGTGCTTGACCTGTGGCATCCTGGTAAACAGCAAATAGACAAGGTACCCCTTCTCCCTGTTCATAGGTGCGCCGCACCAAATGTCCTGGACCTTTGGGAGCAACCATGATCACATCTACGAACTCTGGGGGAACAATTTGACCAAAATGAATATTGAAGCCGTGGGCAAAGGCAATAACATTACCCTCGGTCAGATTTGGCTCAATTTCTGCCTGATAAATGGTTTTTTGCACTTCATCGGGCAGCAGGATCATCACCAAGTCAGCCGCTTTAGCAGCATCAGCCACTGTGTGGACGGTTAAGCCTGCTTCTTCAGCTTTCGTCTTAGACTTACTACCTGGATACAGTCCCACGATCACATTCATACCACTTTCTTTAAGATTAAGGGCGTGGGCGTGACCTTGAGAACCATAGCCGATGATAGCTATAGTTTTATCCGCCAGTAGGTCTAGGTTAGCGTCGGTATCGTAATACATCTGAGCCATTGCAGTTTCTGTTCCTTTTTTGCTGGTCATTGCAAACTTACCATGATACCGCAAAACTGATCTCAAGCCTGGCAGGTGAGATACCTTTTTATCGATCAATCCATCACCACATTACCCCATGTGTGGATACAGGTCTTGGATGGTAATGATAAGTATTTCTAATTATAAATTCCTAAGGATTTTGCCAAAGTTATCTGAGGGAGATAGGATCTTTAAAAAACCTGTTAAACCTAGATATTAGAGCATTTTCATGGATCGGTTTTACAGCTAACTCTCTGGTGTAGATACTTGTGAAAAATATATAAGTAAAACTTATCGAATTGGGGATTAAGCCTTTCATTCTTAATCGGTCTTAATCTACTGAGAGTTTTCCCGTAGTATCAGAGATGGAGTAAAAATAAGCATGCCAAGCTCCTTGAACCAAAGGATAGGCTTTTGCCGTATACTCACAACGTCTCTACTATTGTTTTAAATCGAGAGGATTACTAAAACATGGCAACTTACAAAGTCACCTTGAAAACACCAGATGGCGAGTCAACCCTTGACGTTCCTGAGGACGATTACATTCTCGACGTTGCCGAGGAGCAAGGTGTAGATCTGCCTTATTCCTGCCGTGCGGGTGCCTGCTCTACCTGTGCTGGCAAAATAGAGAGTGGTACTATTGATCAGTCAGACCAATCTTTCCTGGATGATGAGCAAATTGCGGCTGGCTACGTTCTGACCTGTGTGGCCTACCCCACTTCTGATTGCACGATCACTACTCATCAAGAGGAAGCACTGTACTAAGTACTACTATAAGTACTAATAACAGAGGGGAAGTAACAGAGCTTACAAGTTGGGTGTTTTACTCTTTGAGCTCTTTACTTCCCCATCGCCGAAAATCGGGTGATGAGATGATTAGGTAATAGGGTGATGGAGAAATCACGCGCTTATTGCTAAATCAAGGAGGAGAAGGAGGTAATTTTCCTGAAATTATTCCGTATCTTCCCCTTCTCCCCCCTTTTACCCTTGATTAGACTAGGGTGTTACTAGTGCGCTGGCATTTTGCCAGAAGATAATAGAATTGTTCAAAGGCTGAATTTGAGTACCAGGATAATAGAAGCTGAGAATTTTTTCTGCGGACCAACCGAGTTTAGCTAAATTTTGGGAACCGTGTTGGCTGAAGCCAACCCCATGTCCAAAGCCGCCACCTACGAACACGAAGCCTTTGAGGGTTTGGTTGGCTTTGTCATAAATCGGGTCTACGTAGAAGAGGGTGCTGCGGGGAGGACCAAAGGCGCTGCGGGCTTCATTTTTACTCAGCTCCAGGATACCCCGATCCGTTGTTACCGCCATTTTCAGCACTCGTCCTGCTGGTGAACGCTCTACCACTTCCATATGCTCAATGGTAGTGAAGTTGGCAAGGGGATGTTTGGTTTTTTTGAGATAGCGTTGTAAATGGCTGGTGACTTGTTTTAAGCTATTGTTGTACTTCCAGCGGAATAAGTAACTATTGTCAGTCTCATTAAATCCTTGCTTCAAGTTCATGAACTCACGGAAATTTTGTTCGTCTGCTAAGGATTTTTGTGACAAATTCCAGAGGGAGTATGGGGAGTCTACCACTGCTTTTAAGTAAGGACGTTCTGACCCATTCCAAACATCACTGAAAGGCGCACTGATTCCACCAGTTGCAGCGGAATACAGGGCATCTACTAACTCATTGTTGTAGGTCAGCACTAGACCTTTAGTGGCTGCGATCGCACGGTCAGCCACTGGATTGGTTTGATTTATTCCGAAATAAACCTGGCAGTGAGTATCCGCACAGAGTTCGTAACCGTCAACATTAAATCGGCGTCGGTTCCGCAAGGCGTAGGTGCGAGCAATAATGCTCTGAGCAGCTACGGTTGAATAGCGTGCTCCAGCTCCAATTTCATGAGGTACCACACCCCGCAAGTAGCTTTCTAGAGGTACCTGATTTACTAAAGTATAGTCACCATAGGCATTGGGCTGGATGCGTAGACTACCAGGATAAAGTCTTGTCCTACGGTTATTTTCTCCTTTGCTAACCCAGATCAGATTTTTACCAGCAGTAATATCGATTTCCCGTCGATGGTAGCGATAGTTACCAATCACAAAGGAAGCATGGGGCACCTCGGTGACAACATTAGTATCAATATAGGCAGTAGTATCACCTTTGGCTTTGATACTTGCTAGCAGTAGACGTCGCAATAAAGGCGTTTGATAAACACTCCGTTTTGCCCACACCTGCCAGCGGTCAGGCTTGGCAACTTCCACCTCAATCCCCTTTTCCCGCCATTTATTGGCACTATCTTCTGCAGTTTCAAAGGTCCCATGGTTACTCAAGACCACGTACTCTTCGATCTGGGGCTGCTGTAACGGTTTATTGACTATTTCCAGCTTAAGGCTGCTAAGCTGCTTGGTTTTCGGTTGCATATCACCGCCTAAAAATTTGACGGTTAGCTGATCGTCCGGGGCAGCTTTCAGGGTGAGCTTGTCAGTTGGTTCATCTCCAAAGCGCTGCACAACTCCCACTTTTAGTGGGATATCTGAGGCTTTGGCAGCTAACCCTGATAGGATAGGTAGTCCCCACAACGATAGTGTCATCAACGGTATGAGGAAATGGGGATTGGAAGCTGGGGAATTGAGAGAGATCGGTTTTTTCGTGAACCCCACTATCCAATTGCGAAACCGACCTGTCTTACCCGATGCCGTATTTTGATGCGAATTCAAGTCAAACGCTTTTATTGTCATTAGCTTAGTTTTTAAAGTACCCAATCCATAATTCCCATTCCCCGATTCTAGATCCCGAAAAGTACGATCCTCCACAGGTATTGTTACCCTAACCAGGTCTGGTCATGGTCTTTGGTTTGGGATTGGGATGATTTGGTTGAAGATGCTGCCCGCAGTTACCTGTTGGGATTACCTCTATTGATTACTTCGAGCTAACAACACTTCCCCTTGCCTGATTCGTTGGGCAGCATCTAGTAGCACGTCTTCTAGATAGGGTTTGGTAAAATAGCCTCTAGCACCAAGATCAGCAGCTACTTTCCGGTGTCGATCAGCACCACGAGAGGTGAGCATGGCCAGGGGGATTTCGCACAAATCTGGGTCTTTTTGAAGGCGAGATAGCAGTTCTAGACCATCCATTCTGGGCATTTCAATGTCACAGAATACGATCTCGCAAGGCAAACCAGACCGGAGTTTATCCCAGGCTTCTTGACCATCACGGGCTTGTTCTACCCGATAACCAGCTTTACTGAAGGTCATAGAAAGGAGTTCACGGACTGTGATTGAATCATCCACAATCAAAACCATGGGATCAGATTTGATCAGATTGACCTCGGCTCCGCTAGCAGTCGGAGTTTCCATCCTTTGCCAGATCGCAACACCACCATCTTTACGAATCCGACCCATAGCAAGGTCAATCAGTTCTAGAACGTCAGCAATGGGCATTACTCGACCATCCCCTAAGACGGTCGCCCCGGTAATGCCTACTGGCTTCGGTGCAGGGCCTTCGATTTGCTTAATAACAATTTCTTGCTCCCCTAATACCTGATCAACCTCTACGGCGAGCATGTTACCTGTACTGCGCAGTACCACCACAGAAATCAGGTTGTCTTCCCGTTGGCTGCCATAGACACTAGCCCGGCTGAGTTGGCTATGGTAGGTCAGCAACTCTGAGAGGGGCTTGAATGGGATCTGGGTGTCCCGCCATTGAAGAAAGGCTTGACCTTGGGAATTGGTCTGAATGCAGTCAGGGGAGACATCCTGCATGTCTTCCACCCCATCCATGGGAAAAGCAATTCTGGCGCGATCGCTTACACAGCAGAGGGCTTTACAAATACTCAGGGTCAGGGGTAAGCGAATGGTAAAGGTGGTTCCTTGGCCGAGAGTAGAGTCGATAGTAATGGTTCCCCGAATTTCACTTAAGCAGGTGCGCACCACATCCATACCTACTCCTCGACCTTTGGTATCAGTCACTTTCTCAGCAGTGGTGAACCCAGGGTGGAAGATAAAATTGAACAACTCCAAGTCGCTCAGGGTTTTTGCCTCAGTTGGGGAAATGAGATTCTTTTCAAGGGCTTTAGCTCTAATTCGATCTGGATCAATGCCCCCCCCATTATCCGAGATGGAAATCACCGTCTGATTTCCCTGGTAGAATGCTCCGAGGGTGATTTTACCCGCCCTAGGCTTCCCCGCAGCCAGCCGTTCCTCTGGTAGCTCAATCCCGTGGGTAATGGCATTGTTGACCAGGTGGGTCATAGGATCATAGAGGTGTTCCAAGATCATTTTATCAATCAAGGTTTCCCGCCCCTCAACCTGTAGCTCGGCTTCCTTGCCTTCCTGCAAGGAAATTTCCCTAACTGCACGGGGCATTCGGTCTGCTGCCTGGGCAAAGGGCACCATACGCGATCGCGTCAGTCCTTCTTGGAGTTGATTAGTTACCTGTCTGAGGGTACGAGTTACTTGGTCGGTTTCATCCACCAAAAACTCAATGTCAGATGCCGACTCCTTAACCCGGACAATCAGCTCAATGATCTCTTGGGATAGCAAATGGAAGCCTGTAAAGCGGTCCATTTCCAGGGGGTGATAGTCTTCTTTGCTGGTGCAATTCTGGTTTCCTTGTTCCCGTTCTTGGATGCTTGTAGTGCGGTAAATCCTACTACTAGACAATAGGGAATTTTCCAGCAGGGTTCGCTCATACAAGTCCCGCATTTTCAAACCCACATCGTTGAGGCTCGATACCTGATGGGATAAATTATCTAAGAATTGCCGCAGCCGTTCTTGATCTTGCTCTAAGCTATTGCGACCAACCACCAGTTCTCCCACTAAATTGCTCAGGGTGTCCAGTTGTTTAACCGGTACCCGCATGGTTTGTTCAAATAGCTTAGACCTCGGACGCCTTGTTTGGCGAGACAGATCCTGGTTCATCCCTCCTGGGATAGCAGAGATGCTTTGATTTGCCTGCTCTAGCAAGTGCTCGATTTCTTTAAAGTCATCCTCTACTGAATCCACCTGATTGGTTTTCGGGGTTTCTTGGTCTAGGGAGTGGTTAGGTTCAGGGCTACTAGTTTCATTTAATAGGAGTTCTAGTTCATCAAATATTCTTTTCTGCTCTGATCCCACCTCAGCAGTGGGTAAGGTCACATCCAGAGGTTTTATACTGTCAAAATCAACGTTTTGGTAATGTGCGGTAGCTTCTGCCAACAGCTGCTCTAATTGCTGCCATTGATCTTGGGTTGTTGGTAATGGTTTTGGTGATGAATCTGGTAATTTGTTTGATTTTATGGGATGGGATTTTCTATTTTTTCCTTTGACAGTTGGACTACGAGTGGGTGTAGACGGCTCACTGGGTCGATCTGAAGTCGAGGTGGGCTTTGGAGACCCTGTGGTTGATGGGGAATTAATTGCTGGCTGTTCATGGTTTGCAGGGGGGTGATTTGGAATCAGCTCCAAGTCATTGACCAGATTGAAATCTTCATTCAGGTCGGTGTGGGTGGGGTCCGGGTGTGGGGTGCTTGGTGGGATAGGCTGCTGTTTGCCCATCCCATAACTATCTAATTTGGTGGGAGGAGTACTTTCCGAGCTTGAGCTATTTTCTTCAAAAAAGGTATCATCAAATAAACTACTTAATTCGTCCGCTGGGTTAGTTTTTTGAGTTAGGCTTCCCTCACTACTCCCAAAAGAAAGTAATTCTTCAAGGTCTTTATCTGTCAGGCTTGGAGTAAGGTTAGGTTGACTATCCTTTCGAGTTGACTCCCTTGACTGTAGTAACTCAAAGGCTGCTTCTTCTGGAAATTCCTCATCGAACAAACTGAGTAAATCTTCCTCGGTAGACTCTGCTGCCTCCGGAATTTCCAACTCATCAAGTTCTTTAATCAGGTCAGATAAATCCTGTGGTTCGTCTGTAGTGATAGAATTGTCTGATTGGCTAGACAACTGCTGGTTATCTGGAGCGATAATTTCTTCTTCTTGCCAGGTTTGATCCAAATCAGGGGTCTGACCTTCAAAGATATCAGCTAAGCTATTTAGTTCTTCCATGCCAACTTTCGGTTCTCCAGCATCATCGGTCTGGTATGGGATGATATCAGTAGTTGGTTTTTCCACTTCCTCTATATCAGGTATATCTTCTAGGAAGTTATCTAGGTTAAATTCGTCTTTGATTACTTCTGGTGGCTGAGCATCTAGGTTGTTAGACATTCGGAAAGCATTAATTCCACATAGGCGCACATTTTTGACCTTTTGCCTTGGCAAGTTCGCCGGTTCCCTCCATGATAGTTCTAAAATTTCATCCCACTAACTAGCCAAGAGGTAGCTTAACACTCTCGGATCTATACATACGAGGTTTTCTGGCCTCGCTAGCTAGATTTCTAATAACGTTTTTCTGATCTCAGTTCAACTGTAAGTTCAACGACTCAGAGCATTTAAGAATTTCTGGATACCTGAGAATAACGACTGTTTTTTTTGGGCAGATGGTATACTTTGAGAATCTTCTGGGCTAGTTGTGTTAACTAGACTTGCCTTAAGTATAATTTGCTCAATAGCCTCTGCTGTCGGTTTGCTGGGTTCTTCAGTCACCAACTGATACTCATCATCGATTTCTAGCCATACTTGCCACACAGAAGGGTAACAACGCCATAGAGCCCCTCCTGGAAAGGGTCGCAGATAATAACAAGACTCCAGGGTTTTCAGGAAGCGATCGCGTAACTGACGTGCGGCATAGCCAATCCCTACAATCGAGACATCTTCGAGCTGAGGATTTAGGATCACACAAGGGCGATCTCCAGCCAAATTGCAAATCTTTTCCACTTGGGCTACTTCCACAGCAGATGGACCCACTAGCAAGAAAACCTGGTCATCATCATCAATTCTAGTTTCTTCTGGGGAGCGACTGGTGCCAACATCAGTAATTTTAAACGGTACCTCTCCCCAGTCACGATGGGCAAGGGCTGAAGCACCGGTATCAGGAAAGAAGATTTTCAGTCCGGAGCCATACTGCTCAAATATCGGAATAAATGCTTGGGCGATTGACTGGGCTTGTAGGGCAATTTCTGGAAAGACCAACTCCACTTGTACCCTGGTTTGACCGTCATCTAGGGCGGCTTTGGTCGCTTGTTTAGCTTGAGCGATCGCATCTTCTAAGCTCAAAGGAAGTTCACTCATGAGTCTGTCCGTATGTGTCTTTATCAAAGACTTTAATATTAATGGCTTCAAATATAAATGTCTCGCCACACTAATCCCACCCAATCAACCCTACCCATAGGAGCAATTGAGCCTTTTTTGAGCAAAGTTAGACTTTAACTTAGACCGTGGATAATGTTGGTTGTGGCATCAGTCGTTCTAAAATTTGCTTGAGTACCATCACCGTCCAATCTACATCAGATTCTGTGGTATCTCGCCCCAGTGTCAACCGAATTCCAGCCAAAGCAGCTGTATCACTGTAACCCATTGCTAACAAGATCGGACTCGGACTCAGTTTACCACTGTGGCAAGCGGAACCTGCACTAATCCCAATACCAGCCTGATTAAACTGGCGCACTAGAGTTTTTCCAGTGACACCCTCACCAGGGGAAGTCACACAGAAACTAACGTGATGGGGTAAGCGATAGTCTCGAGAACCAGTGGGAATGAGATTGGGAGTATCAGCGAGTTGGTCAAACATGCGATCGCGTAATCGAATTAACCGAGGTGTCTCTGTTAGCATTTGCGCTGCTGCTAGTTCTGCTGCCATGCCAAACCCAGCAATTACTGGCACCGCCTGGGTTCCAGACCTCAATCGGGATTCTTGTCCACCACCGGAGATCAGGGTAACTAACTCCACACCAGGGCGGATATACAGTGCCCCTGCTCCCATCGGACCATAAATTTTGTGACTGGAAATCGACAGCAAATCCACCGGTAGTTGTTGAACATCGATAGGTAGCCGTCCGGCTACTTGAACTGCATCGGTATGAAACAGGACACCCTGTTGACGAGCAATTTGTCCGAGTTCATCAATAGGTTGGAGCGTACCTACTTCACTTTGACCGTAGATGACGGAGACTAAAACTGTATTTGCCTGTAGGGCAGCTTTTAAATCACTGGGATTGACCCGTCCCAGTGAATCCACTGGTAGCCTAGTCACTTGCCAACCCCACTGTTCCAACCAGGCTACTGGTTGAGCGATCGCAGAATGCTCTACACTAGAAATAATCATATGCTGGGGTTTTTTGTAGCCTTGGGCAACCCCCATCACTACCAAATTATCCGCCTCGGTACCGCCAGAGGTAAATATAATCGATTCCGCTGGTGCATTGATTAACCTAGCCACCTGTATTCTAGCTTGTTCCAGTACAATAGCCGCTCGCTGACCCCACTGGTGTAAGCTAGAGGGATTACCCCACTGCTGGGTAAGGATATCTTGAATAGTTGTAATGACTTCTGGGCGTGGTGGTGTGTTGGCGCTATAGTCCAGATAAATTTGCATGGGTTTTCAGGCAACCAGCTATCTCTACCTTCAGCATATAACCTTTCCAGGTCTCTCTCCAACTGATGAATAATAACTGAAGACTAATAATTAGTGACTAATAACTGAAAACGAATAAGTAGTGACTAATAACTAACCACCTGGTTTACCAACATTATAGTCCTCGTGGGACAAAACCGCGTGAGGAACTAATAAGCTACCCTGGTCGTGACAAATCATTCGGTAGTTGCGCGTTACAGGAATACTGATGATCCAGCGGTTGTGGCGCAGCCGCTTGCCACCAAATTCTCTGTAATCCTGGTGATTTTCCAAACCAGCGATTATCCCACGGGCTTTGACCACCACATGGGTAGGAAGGTTTTTTAAGTCAATGGGATCATCTTGAAAACTAGACTCCCACTGCCGTTTTTGCTGTTTTTTCTCTTCCCGTGCTCGGTTTTTTTGATCACATCGGTGGCATGTTTTACCATACCCCTTGTGGCCACACGGGAATGTTTTCTTTCGTCTTGGCATAAGACAGTAGTTCGGGTTAAACTCCCTAACCCGCTAATTAGGCTTCGGTGTAAGGCATTCCATAAGAAAAAGGCAATTAGGGGGGGGTAGTTGAACAAGATGGCAACTGATATCCCCTGGTATTTTATGTTAATTCAACAACTGCATCTATTTGAAGATTGTGCTGTTAGCATGGGGAAATCAGCTATCCAATCGGGTTTTTTGATGCCTTGAGTTCCCAACCAGCGTGTATTTACTGGAATTTGTATTATCCTTTGCTGATACTATTGATGTTGTGTGGCTGTCAACAAGCTCAGCCACAGGTGTCTGTTGAACCCCCTCTGCCCCAAGACCCTTGGGTTCAGGCTTACTTTAATCATAGTAGGTCAGCCCAATACACCGATCCTTACCGGGGAGTAACTCGGGAGGGAGATAACTTGGAGCAAGTGATTGTGGATGCGATCGCATCCGCAAAGTCAACAGTAGATGTGGCGGTTCAGGAGTTGCGTATGCCCAGAATTGCCCAAGCTTTAGTAGAACGTAAGCAAGCTGGTGTCAAAGTCAGAGTCATTTTAGACAATAACTACAGCCTTCCGGTCAGTAAACTAACCGCTGGCTCAGTAGCAAAACTGCCCCAAAGAGAACGCTCACGCTACAATGAGTCTCTAAAATTGATCGACCGTGACGGAGATGGTCAGCTGAGTGCAACGGAAATTTCAGAAGGAGACGCTTTAATCATCTTAGGAAATGGTGGTGTACCTATGATTGATGACACAGCGGATGGTTCTCGAGGCAGTGGCTTAATGCATCATAAGTTTATAGTTATTGATAAGAAAGTTTCTATTATTACCTCAGCCAACTTCACTCTTAGTGATCTACATGGTGACTTTCAGTTTCGAGACAGTCGTGGCAATCCCAACAATCTACTCAAGATTGACAGTGTAGAGTTAGCTAACCAATTCACCCAAGAATTTAACGTGATGTGGGGGGATGGTGCTGGCGGTAAACCAGACAGTAAGTTTGGTCTCAAGAAGCCATGGCGACCAGTAGAGCAGGTGAGACTGGGGGATACAACTGTGGGGGATACAACTGTGGGGGATACGACTGTGGGGGATACAACTATCGCGATACAATTCTCCCCAACCTCCACTACCAAACCTTGGCATCAGAGTAGCAATGGTCTGATCGCTCAAATCCTTCCTCAGGCTAGGGAAACCATTAACATCGCTTTATTTGTCTTTTCCGAGCAACGGCTAACTAATGTTTTAGAAAAATCCCATCAACAGGGTGTTAAGGTCAAAGCGCTAATTGAGCCAAGTTTTGCTTTTCGCTATTACAGTGAGGGTTTGGACATGATGGGAGTAGCTGTTGCTCACAAGTGTAAATATGAGACTGGTAACCGTCCTTGGCGTCAACCGATTGCTACTGTCGGTGTGCCTCAGTTGCCAGAAGGAGATGTCTTACATCACAAATTTGCCATTCTTGATGGAAAGACAGTGATTACGGGCTCTCACAACTGGTCAAAAGCAGCAAATACCAGGAACGATGAGACGGTATTAGTTATTCATAGTCCTATGGTTGCTGCCCATTTTGAGCGGGAATTTCAACGCCTCTATGGTAAAGCAGTGAAGGGAGTACCAGTTAAAGTTCAGCAAAAGATTAAAGCACAGCAACAAAAATGTGTGCCTCTTGACCCATATTCTTGAGTAGAGCATACTATTGAATAGTTGGCATGACGGGTTATACCCCTCAATTAAATAGATGTGTTATATCAAGTCCGGTTAATCACTTTTAAAATAGTCTGTGGTTTTTTGTCGTTAGTGATCAGTCATTGATAAAACGTCCACCAATCTGTCATGGCCTGTTCACAAATCGGTTTTGTCCGAGCAAAAAAGCGTGATTAATTATCAAGGAATTATTAAGTATTCAACCGGACAGGAGATTAGTTGACCGCAGTTTTATGGTGCTGGGCATTTAACTTGCGGATTTAATCGATTAAATCAATTGATTTAAATTAACTGCTAATGGTGCGTTTTCCAATGGCTGGGGAACCTGGCCTTGGGTCGCACCTTTTCTTGAAAACCTTCTTAGACCGAACACTAAACCAGCTTTTTTCCTTAACACAGGTTTGCGCTGAGGTTATCTGAGGTTTTGGGGCTCAATAATACCAAGTAGGTAATACTGCTCGACCTGCTAACCTTAATCGATATCTAGGGTTTCCTGGGTGTCAGAAATTCTCAAAGCTGTTAGGAGCAGCAAAACTAAGTTATTGAATTGCTTGACGACTTCTATGGCAAATGCCACCTGGACTCGCCGCCATATTCTTGCCCTGGCTGATTTTACGCCAGATGAATACAATACAGTGTTACAAACTGCCGCTAGCTTTCGGGAGGTATTGTCCCGACGAACCAAAAAGGTACCTGCACTACAGGGTCACGTGGTTGCGAATTTGTTTTTTGAACCATCAACCCGTACTCGTAGCAGTTTTGAACTAGCGGCTAAACGTCTTTCTGCTGATATCCTAAACTTTGCACCAGGAACGTCTTCCTTAAGCAAGGGCGAAACGATTCTTGATACAGCGAAGACTTACCTGGCAATGGGAACTAATATGATGGTGATTCGCCATCGGCAGGCGGGAGTTCCTCAAATTATTGCTACTGAGATGAATCGACTCGGTGTCCAGGTAAGTGTACTTAACGCTGGTGATGGTCAACATGAACATCCTTCTCAAGGATTGCTGGATTTGTTTACAATTTGTTCTTGCTTAGACTGGGATAATCCCCGCATCGAACTGCTTGCTGGAAAAAAGATTACCATTGTTGGAGATATTTTGCACTCACGAGTTGCCCGTTCCAATATCTGGAGTCTGCTTGCGACAGGGGCACAGGTTCATCTCGCTGGACCACCTACCCTACTTCCGCAATTATTTGCTGAATACAGTAGTACTCGTCTCCAACAACCTAGGCAAAAGCAACAGCAACAGTTATGGGCTAAGTCTAGCCTTGGTCAACAGCGGCAGTACACCGAAACCCCTGTGATTGTAGAAGCAACGGTACCGATCACAAGTCAAGGCAGCCATTCCCTTACCTCTACGCAACAGTTACCAATTACCCATCCTAAGCTCTATGTTCACTGGGAGATTGAACCAGCACTAAAAGATGCTGACTTTGTCATGACCTTGCGGCTGCAAAAAGAACGTATGACGAATCATTTGTTGCCTAGTTTGAGAGAATATCATCAGCGTTATGGGATTACCCGGGAGCGCCTCCAACTTTGCCAATCCAACGTTCACATTCTCCATCCTGGTCCAGTTAACCGAGGGGTTGAAATTAGTTCTGAGCTGATGGATGATCCCGATATTAGCTTAATTCCTCAACAGGTGACTAGTGGAGTTGCGGTTAGGATGGCGTTGCTTTACCTTAATGGAGCAAGAAGGCCCACACCATAACGCTAGTTTGGTGTTGGGATGAATTGCGACCAATAAAAAAAAGAATGCAGAACTTTTAGTTATCTGCGTTTGTTTATGGTAAAATTAAATCATGATAGTTAGAGAAGCCAAGTTGTTAAACGGGTCTAAGGTTCAATATCAAGCCTTGGATGAAGCCATAAAAACTGCACAGTTCATCAGGAATAAAGCAGTTAGACTATGGCGGGACGAGCCAAATGTAAACAAAGCTCGTCTATCTCTGCTATGTAAAGAACTGGCTCGTGCGTTTCCTTTTGCCAAAAAGTTAAACTCGATGGCGCGTCAGGCCGCCTCTGAGAGGGCTTGGAATTCTGTCTCTAGCTTTTATCGCCGTTGTAGAGAAGGAGCCAAAAAGAAAGGCTATCCTCAGTTCAAAAAACACTCTCGCAACGGCTTTGCCGACGCTGCGCGAACGGTTGAATATAAAACCTCTGGATGGAAACTTTCAGAAGATTGTCTAACGATTAATTTCACCGATGGGTTTAAAGCGGGTAAGTTTTCTCTATTCTGTAATCATGAGACCAGAGAAGATCTATTTAGACTTAAGATTAATCGAGTGAGAGTGGTGAGACGAGCTGATGGTTATTATGCACAATTCTGTTTTGATGCTAATCGGTCTGAACCGGGAAACTATACTGGGAATGTAGTAGGCATTGATTTAGGTCTGAAGTATTTCTATAAAGACCAAAACGACAATGCCGCCATATATCCCAAGTATTTAAGACGAGCTGAAAAGCGAATCAAGAAACTACAACGACGGCTATCTAGAAAATTTGTGAAGGGGAAGAAACCCCAATCAAATAACTACCACAAAGCCCGAATTAGATTAGGTAAAGCACATTTGTTGGCGCTAGCCTGCCGACGCTAGGAGGCAAGGTTCAACGCCAACGTAAAGATTGGGCTGTTAAGTTAGCTCGATGCGTAGTGACATCTAACGATGTTGTGGTATATGAAGACCTCAAGATACAAAATCTGGTCAAGAACCATCATTTAGCTAAGTCTATTTCTGATGCTTCGTGGTATCAATTCACTCAATGGCTAGACTATTTTGGCAAGGTTTGGGATAAGACAGTGATAGCTGTTTCTCCTAATTATACGTCCCAAGATTGTTCAAATTGTGGTCATCGAGTGAAGAAATCACTTAGCACTAGAACCCATCAATGCCAAAGATGTAAAACAGAAATTTGTCGAGATACGAATGCGGCATTAAATATTTTAAAGAAAGGCATGAACATTCTAGGTGTTGAGTATAACAGTACCCTAGGGCATAGGGAAACTGCCGGGGAACCGGGAACGCTTGAGGAGACTACCACCTCTGCTGTAGATGGGCAACTTGAAACAGTAAGTGGTGTCGCTGAATCAAGAATTAACTGTAGTTAAGAATCCCGCGCTGTAATTTTTAATTCAGCGCCGGGAGTATGTCAATTAATCGGTAGTGGTAAGTTTTAAGGGTTAGAATCAGCAAACCGTAATCTTTACTTTGGTCTTAGAATACATCAATTACGCCAAGGTAAACCTTGACCATTACCCGATCTAACTGACGCCTGTACCAAACCCAAAATAAATTCTAGCAATCCTCTCCACTGCTGTTGACTAGCAGTGACTCCTTGCTTGTGGATGTGTAGAATCAAATCTCGATCAGGATGGTTAACAATTTCCTGAGCATAGCGGTTGATCACATCACCATCTAGTTGAATCACAGTTTGGGCGCAAATTAAATCATTGATTGACTTGACATTTGCCCGTTGGTGTGAATTAGTTTTTAGCAATGCCTGATTTCGACTATCCAGTGCTGCTTTCAGTTCACTGAGCTTACGCAAACAACGCAAGAAACGATTGTTCTTAAGAATCTGTTGCGCTTGAAGCATTTCCTCAGAACTGCTGGTTTTAGTAGGGTTTGGTAGTCGGGTGTTAATTTGGTGCAGTTCTACTGTGGGATCGGTGAGGATTTCTTGGCCTCCTCTAGCCTGCTCTAGAACAGTGGGATCATACAAGGGTGAATTGGGATCACTCAAAAGCACGGTGTACTCTAGTTCCAAGGTTTTACGTAACTCAAGGTAGCGATCGCGTAAAGACTGATGAATTCCCTGTTGCTCTAGATAGTCTGCTGAGATCGGGTAAATATCCCGGTAGGTTTCCCAGGGGATAAATTTATCTCCCTTAATTTCCTCCACTACCATGGTGTTAACTTCTAAGGCTGTGATGTCAATCAAGACATCCCCCAAAGAGCCATAAAATTCATCAAGGGTTTGACCTAATTTAGAGGTAACATCAGGTGCGACCCGTGGCGAATTAAATTCGCCAAGGTCAAGCCCACCTCGTTTTAAAGGTGATATTGCATCAGTAGTTGCTGGTTGCTTAAGGTTTCTGGTCTTGGTCACGGCCATGGTAATGATATATGAACTACCCTAAATATAGGTGGAGGAATGCTCGATTTCGACTCCTCTATGGAATCAAAATCGACCTAGGGCAATCTGTGTATGCCACGGGCGAAGTCTCAGGCAAAGCTTACTGCTTATCCTTTAGCACCAGAAAAAGCTAATTACGCCCAGATTAATCCTGTTGTTTACGTGGTTTCTTGATAAATAGTGACTCTTCCAGGCTAGACCAATTATCATCATCAAGTTTGATCGGCTCAGATTCATTCTGTTGTGCCACAGGAAAGTCAAACAAATCTTCCATGAGTTCTTCAGATGCCTGCTGTGATTGATCGGTGATATCAGAGATTTCTAGAAACGGATCTAACTCTTGAGATTGATCCTGATTAAAGTTATGGTCATCAGTTAGCTTATTTGTCAGTTCTGAAGTATCTGGATTTTCCGAAGGTGCCGATAGCTCCAAGCTATTTCCTAGAGATGGATAAGATTCCAGTTCATCAGTTGGGAAATCATCCCAGTCTTCATCAAGTTCTAAATCTGTTGCTGATCCATTGAGATTGCTTGGTGCAGTGAACGGATTCGCGTTTTTCGTTAGTTCATCCCACTCATTATCCTCAGAGACATCCAATGAATCTATCTCAGGAGTTGTCAATTCTAGTGATGAGTGCTCCGGTTGTTCCAACATCCAATCATCCCAATCCTCATTTTCTTCTAGCTCCAATGATTCTAGGCTGAAGAGGTTAGGATCTGCATCAATCTGTTGTGTATCTTCTTCAAACAGATCACCCCATTCCTCTTCTAATTCCTGGTTTGAAGCTTCAGTTGTGGGTTCTGGTGATGAGGGCGTTAACTCCAAATCTTCTAATGTCAGGAGTTCCCAATTTTGATTATCCACTGCATCGGATGGCTTGAACTGAGATTCCGATTGTTCTTCAACGAATTCTTGCCATTGTTGATCAATTTCTGCATCTGAAACGTCTTGGTCAGTTAGCTCGTGATCAGGCGACTCCAGTAATTCCCACATCGAGTCATCCCAATCGTCCTGTTCAGTTTCCGCTTCTAATGCCTGGGTGCTATCTGTCGATGGCATCAGTGAGGATTCCAGTTCTGCGGAGGGTACTTCTAGTAGTTCAGGCTCAGTTTCTAGGAAAGTGTCAGGACTAGCCTGGATTTCTTCTAGAACCGGAGGTGGAGGTACCAAGATTGACTCCACTTCTGGTGCCGTATCCGGTAGCAAGTCAATACTAGCATCTGTTTCCTCTTCAATCGGGGGTGGAGTTATCAAGACTGACTCCACTTCTGGTGCGGTATCTGGTAGAAAGTCAGGAGAAATGTCTGTTTCCTCTTCAATGGGGGGTGGAGGTACCAAAACTGACTCAGTTTCTGACCACCTATCCTCTAGGAAGTTTGCTATTGCTTCTTCCTGTTCCAAGTCAGTAGTTTCTGGCAATTCATTACTCTCAGTAATCTCTGGAAACAAGCCAGCCTCAGAAACTACTTCATCGACTACTTCATCGACCAATCCAGGTTTGATGATCGGCTCAGTTACGGTGTAGGGATTAACCAATGAATCATCAAGGTTCCCTGGGGTAGGAGCTGTTACTGACTCAAGGTCACCAAAGATTGTTGGGGGTGTCTCTGGTGCTGTCTGAGTCGGTTCTACTTCGGCTGGGGGAGGTTCTGCTACTAACTCCGAGGCAGAGGCAACGGCTGCTGCTGCCAATCCAGTCCCCAAAACCGCTGTAGTAACTGTATCGAGACGATGCTCTGTGTGTGACTCTACTGACTCTACTGACTCTACTGACTCTACTGACTCTACTGACTCTACTGACTCTATGGCTACTCGGGTTTCAGTAACTGGTTCTGTGCTTGGCAATAAATGGGTTTCAACCCTAGGGGATTCAGGCTCTATAACCCCAGTAGTGCTAGTTGGGTAACCTAGAGTGAGTAGAACTTCAAAGAGCTTATGCAGACTCTTGATGTTGCTCTGAATAATTTGATTGCCTTGAGCCACCTGATCATTGTGAAATTGCCGCAGTTCTCTATAGCGACCATTGCCGATAAACTGGTCCCCCACTTCATTGTCGATGGCACCGTTAATGGTATCAATGCGGGTACACATACGATGACCAGGTTTTGCCTGGGCTGCATCTAAATCAGCATTGGTGTCGGCTACCCAGGTGGTAATTTTCAAATCAACTGCTTCGCTCAGGGCTAGGACAAGAGCCTCTTTAATTGTCGTCAGTGGGAGCTGAGCTATCGTCTGGGTATGCGTCCTTGGATTTGCGTAGCTTACAGTGCCCCTGTGGCTGCCGCTACCTCTGTTTTCCTGATCTACCCCATTGGTCAAGGCAGTTTCTCTGATGGCATGCCTCTAGGAATCAGTGGTACCTTCAACTTCATGTTCGTATTCCAAGCAGAACACAATATCCTGATGCACCCCTTCCATATGCTCGGTGTAGCTGGTGTATTTGGTGGTGCTTTGTTTAGTGCGATGCACGGTTCTCTAGTGACCTCTTCCCTGGTTCGTGAAACTACCGAAATCGAGTCTCAGAACTATGGTTACAAGTTCGGTCAAGAAGAAGAAACCTACAACATCGTTGCGGCTCATGGCTACTTTGGCCGTTTGATCTTCCAGTATGCTAGCTTCAACAACAGCCGTTCCTTGCACTTCTTCTTGGGTGCTTGGCCAGTGGTTGGCATCTGGTTTACCGCTTTAGGTATTAGCACTATGGCCTTCAACCTGAACGGCTTCAACTTCAACCAGTCCGTGCTCGATTCTCAAGGTCACGTCATCAACACCTGGGCTGATGTGCTTAACCGGGCTAACTTGGGCTTTGAAGTGATGCACGAGCGTAATGCTCACAACTTCCCTCTCGATTTGGCTGCTAGTGAGGTGGCTCCAGTTGCTGTGAGTGCTCCTATCATCAATGGTTAATCTTGACCCGGGAAAGAGGCGCGAGCGATCGCACCTCTTGCAATAAAGCGTTCTTCTGTGAGGAAGGGCGCTTTTTTTGTAGGAAGGAACCGCAAGTCTCAAACTTGAGGGGGCGGAATGTGGGTACTCATACCAAGTTGCGGTCAAACATACAACTTTCTCTTCCCCCAATTTCCCCATCTCCCTATCTCCCCATCTCCCTATCTCCCCATCTCCCTATCCAACCAATCTACTATTTTTGAATACAACTCGGTATCAGGCACTAGCACTCTATCAAAAGGGGCACATCTAACCGATAGGATAGTAGTAATGCTGCAATAATATAAGCTTTATACAAAATTAACTTGAGAGAGAACACTGTATGGATCTGGTTACACTCCAGAACAAATTAGATAATATTGCCTTTTTCGTCCTGTTTGTGACGATGTTAATTTACTGGGTAGGAGCCGCTTTTCCTAAAATCCCTTATTTGTCACCCTTAGGAACATCAGGGATGGCAACCGCCAACCTTTGCACTGCTACCCTACTCGGAGCAAGATGGCTAGAGGCAGGCTACTTCCCGATCAGTAATCTCTATGAATCCCTATTTTTCCTGACCTGGGGAATTACCACAGTTCATCTAATTGCTGAAAACATGAGTCGCAGCCGATTTGTGGGCGTGGCAATAGATTATATCAGAAATGGCCACGGACAATAAAGAGTTTAGCTTTTTAATAAGATTAATCGTCAGTCAGGTGGGCAGTGCATCAGAGCAATTTCAAAGCTGACCATTGGTTTGATAAGCACTACCCACCCTACATCTACTCCGCCTTAAGCCACCTCAATATACTCACAGAATGACACTGATTCAGGAGCACTTAATCCATCTTCTTTCAATCCTTCCAAATGAAACATCACTGCCTCAGTAATTAATTGTTTAACGTCTTCTAATGTTTCTGCCACCGCAACACATCCAGGAAGATCGGGAACATAAGCACCGTAGCTATTTTTTCCTTTTTCAATAACAACTGCATAGCGCATTAAATTTTGTCCTCCTCTATTTGAGCTTGTCGCCATATATTTTTAATAGTCCCAATCGGAGCCTCAAGACTTGATTTACCCGATACTGTTACTGTGCCAGACTTTGAAGGAGTAGGGAGTAGGGATTAGGGAGTGGGGAGTCGAGAATAAATTAATCATAAATTCATCGTAGGGTGGGCAGTGCCTAAGACGGATAATATTAGGGTTTAATAGATTTTATCAGCACTGCCCACCAACCGAAAATTAACTAGAAACTAGTAATACTATTAATCCTAGGGTGGGCAGTGGATAAAACGGATAATATCAATTTGTAATAGGTTGGATCGGCACTGCACACCGACAATAAAGAGTTTACCTTTTTAATCAAATTAATCGTCAGGTGGGCAGTGCATCAGACCAATTGAAAAGCTGACCATTGGTTTGATAAGCACTGCCCACCCTACATCTACTCAACCGAACATGATATTATCCCGACTCCCGACTCCCGACTTCCTAAAAAAAATCGGTCAAGTTTGGTTAACCCCAATTCTTGACCGCATTCAATTTTTCGATATGTCACAAGAACAGCTCAGCTGTACTTATATGATAACAACTCCAAATCGACTATTACATTGTTGTTGAATTACTCAGCAACTGCTGGAAAC
>NZ_JAAHHX010000200.1:0-3276 GCF_010672065.1 Moorena sp. SIO4A1
TGGGGGAAGGCTTGGAAGTAAGATTGTAGGGGCAGGTGGGGGTGGCAAACCCATGGGAACTCATGAAACACTGGTTTAACCTGTAAATCTAGCATTTATTTGCTTTCATGAGAATGAAATAGCCCTGTTGACGATGTCGCGCACTTAAATTGTCGATTTTTGAGTAAGGGAGAAAAACTACAAAGTCCTTTCCCTTACTCCTGAGTACCCCTGCCCCCTTACCAATTCAATCAAAGAAATCAAATCATTTGTAGCATTAATAGTGCTAATTCATAGTGCTAATTCATAGTGCTAATTCAGATTATATGCCTCACAGGTTACTTCCCATTCTTGCAGTATCTTCCCCCACTTCCCGTCTCTTCCCGATCTCCATAAATCATCCCGCTACAATTACAACGCCGTTATTTGGGTCGGACTAGTCGGGAACTCTATATGTAACTGGTATATCTAACTGGCATCACAGAAGTCCATGTTGTTCAATGATTCTAACCCATAATGAACAGCTCTAGGGTATTCCATCACTGAGTCAATAGACTCTGGCACTATAACTGTACTTGGTATTGCCTATTGGTGGCATGATTTAGCCAAGTCTTACCTAAAGACCTTCCTCATCTTGATCACTCATCAAACCGAAAGCCATATTGGGAATGAAAACTATGGAATAAAAACTATGATAAAAGCCAGGCTTTTCGGCAAAACTAGGTTGCCCAAACCATTTGTTTGGACAGTCATTTTTATCTGCATTTTACCCTATATTCTGCATCAATTAGGGGTTGATTTTAGTACCCATCAGGAACTGTTTGACCTCTCGGCAGCCTCTGAATGGGAACCCCATGAAGTTAATGATGCCATGCACTCGGTCTTTTCCGGAAGTTTTGTACACACACTCCTGGAGTGGAGTGGTGTCTGTACAGCGTTTTTTACTGTTTGCTTAGCCTTCACGAACTACAGCATCACCAAAGACCCAATCGTTCCTATCATCGGCGTATCACTTTTTTTTGCTGGTGTGATAAATGCCTTTCATACTCTGGCTGCTGACCGCTTAATTGATGTTGTCGCCGATAATCGTAATTTAACTAGCTCGGCGGGAATTCCCACGCTTAAGCCACAGCTTAGCGTGGGATGAAAGCCAGGTTGGGTGATGGGGTTCGATGCCCCATCACCCAACATCAGTCAGGTCTGTCCTGACTCTGAACGTATTCTTTGAGTTGTTCAACGGTAACCCCTCCACAACTAGCAATGAAGTAGCCGCCAGTCCAGAACACTTTTTTCGAGTAATACTTATTCACTTGATCGGGAAATTATTTCCGTAGGTATCGACTGGAAACGGTCTTGAGATTATTGATTAGTTTGCTCAGCTGAGTCTGGGGATTGTATTGGATCAATAAATGAACGTGATCCGCTTCACCATTGAACTCGACCAAACTACCTTCCCACTTAGACATCAGTTCTGAAAATATTGATTCTACGCGGGTTAGCATCACCCCTGTGAAGACTTTACGCCGGTATTTTGGGACTAACACGTTGAGGAGCTTTCAAGTTTGAAACGCCTCTAGCACGGTGGATATCATCTTTAGGCATGGGTTGACACTAATTCCTGTGCTGGTGCTATAATAACACTAAGCCCCGCAGTAATGGTCGGATCGGCCGCTATGAAATCAACGCTTCAGTATCGAGCTTACTTAAACACTAAGCAAAAACTTGAGGCTAATTATTGGCTTCGAGTGTGTCGCTATTGGTATAACCGCCAGCTCGGAGATCGTTTCGATTGGTGGGACAACAATAGAACCAAAGTCAACGCTTGTCCGTTAGTTTGCCCGTTACCTGAGCTCAGAGATCAGCCGACTAGATACGGTCAACAGTCACAATTGCCTGGACTCAAAACAGATCTGATCAAGGTGTTTCATAGCGGTGAGCTGTTGGACTTCACCCGATTAGATTCAACCGTTTTGCAGGATGTCTGCAAACGGGCTGACGATGCTTTCAAGCGTTATATATCGGGTGATTCCAATGGCTTGCGTAGCGGTAAGCCACGGTTTAAGAACCAATCCAGCTACCGGACGATGGTGTTCGCAATGGTCAAACCAAGGTGGATTTATCTTGTCCGCAAAAACTGGCTCTATATCAAGCTTCCCAAGCTCGGAATGGTGAAGGTTCGGATGCACCGACCAATGCCGGATGGTGCCGTTGTCAAACGTGTTAGCTTGACTAAAAAAGCCGATGGTTGGTATATCAACCTGACCGTAGCAGATCCTACGGTGCCTAAGTTGACGCCTGATCAGATTGTCCCCACTTGGGATAACTCAATCGGTCTTGACGCAGTGCTAGAGGGCGATGACTACATTGCCACATCTGAAAATACCAAATACAAATCAGCTAAACCGCTGCGTAAGTCTTTACCAAAACTCAAGGCCGTCTCTGCTAAGAAATCATCGAAACGTAAAGGTTCTAAAGCCCGTCGCCAGCTAGCATTGCGTGAATCTCGAATACATCAACGCATTGCTAGGCAGCGCCAGAATCACCGTTACAACCTGGCTCACTTGCTGGTGAAAACCGGCAAGAAAGTGTTTTTCCTAGAGTTGCTAAATATCAAGGGACTGACAAAACGAAATAAACCCAACAAAGCCGCTGATGGGACGTATTTGCCTAACGGCCAATCGGCTAAGTCTGGGCTGAACAAGTCTTGGTTAGACGCGGCGTTTGGTGAATTTATAACCACACTGGACTACATAGCCTCAAAAGCTGGAGCAGTGGTTATCAAACAAAAACCGGCGTATTCATCAATGATTCTGAGTTATCGGAACGAAGTTATATTTACCGATTGCTCAATCAGAAAGTATTACGATCCGGTTGAAAAGGTTTTGGTTGACCGGGATGTGAATGCCGCAATCAACCTCAAACGACTTGGGCTGGGCGTTTTCCCAAGTATAAAACGGCGTAGTGGGAAGCTAGTCGTATCTGGCGATATGGACAATAGTACCACGAAGCAAATCGTGTCTATCCTAAGGGACGGCACGGACACTCGATCGCTTCTCAGTCTTTGGCCTATGGCCTAGCCTTTGGCGAACGGATGAAGAAGCCCACGCTATAGCGCCAGCTTAGCGGTGGGAGTGCGTCACTTCCATTTACCTGGGCACTCTGTCGGCTTTTCAATGCACTAATCCTGATTCTAGGAACTAGCCTTTGCTCAAGGAGAAGCTGGGTAGAAAAAAACCAAACCAGGAGCTTGGGTTTTGTCATTATTGTCAGCTTGGGGTTTGGGTTGATTGCCTATGG
>NZ_JAAHHX010000201.1:0-3207 GCF_010672065.1 Moorena sp. SIO4A1
CTAGCAACCTGTAACTAGCAACCTGTAACCTGTAACCTGTAACCTGTAACCTGTAACCTGTAACCTGTAACCTGTAACCTGTAACCTGTAACCTTCAACCTTCAACCTTCAACCTTCAACCTTCAACCTTCAACCTGTAACCTTCAACCTGTAACCTTCAACCTGTAACCTTCAACCTGTAACCTTCAACCTGTAACCTTCAACCTGTAACCTTCAACCCAAATGACTATCAAGGTCTACCTTGCTGCCATCTAGCGATCGCTTCTTGGGCAGCCTCATAGTAAGGGGTATCTTTTGGGACTAATTTTGCTGTGTTAATTGCGGAGAGAAACTTGCCTCGCGAGGCACGGGACTTAGCAATACCATAAATCTTATCGCTAGCTTGAGCAATTAACGCTTGTGCTGTGGCATACTTCGGTTGACCCGGTGGAATCTTACGCAGGGTTGCGATCGCACGATTATAACTAGACGCTTGATTACGTTGGACTTGTTTGATGGCTGTTTGGATAGTCTGTTGATTCTGAGACTTCTGTTGGGCGAGAATCTGCCACTGTTTAATGGCATCGTTAGCCAAAGCATAAACAGAAGGGTTATCTTCAGGAACTAGCTGGGCAGCTGCGATCGCTCCTTCAAAATCACTTTTTTTTGCCCGTTTCGTGGCTAGAGCCAAAATTGACTGACTCCAACGAGTGATATATTTTTGTGTCTGCTCATAAAGAGGATCCCCAGGTTTTACCTGACGGGCAATTGCGATCGCATCGCTATACACAGATGCCTGTTTCGGTTCAACTAATTGTCTTGCCTGGTCCAAAGCTGCTTGATTCGCCTTGATCAGACTCGGTTCCAGGGATTTCTGTGGTTTAGTTTCCAGGGGTTTACTCTTAGAATTTGGCAAGGGAGCTGGAGTTGCCTGGGATTTTGACGCTGTAGGCAATGTTACTGGGGAATTCCTGACCTGATTAGTCTCTGGTACTGTGGTAGTTAATCTGGTAGTCTCTGTGTTTTTGATAACCTGCTGAGTAATCAAGCCTTCCTGGTTACGGACAACAGTTAAGCTCACTAGTCCTAACAACAAAGCTATACCACTACCCCAAAACAACCATTCTCGCCATGAGGATAACTCTTCTGTATCAGTTTGAGGCTGACTGTCTGAATAAGAAACTAAAGCTACTGAGTCAGATAAGGTTTGGTTTGAGCTGTCAGTGTTAGTGGGTGAATAACTATTCGGGTTTTGCGTTACCACCGATAAAGGTTTTTTTGTAAATTCACTCTCAAGGTGCGCGCCTCCAAGGCCGGGGAACCCCGCCTTGGGTGGCACCTCAAGATTATTGCCATCTTCCGAAAAAACGACCTTAGTAGCTTTTGAGTCAGTGATCGGGTCAGCCCATTGATTTTCTGGTGGTGAGCTTGCCCCTTCAGGCCAAATGTGTTGTTGTCGATACTCCTGTAAAGGAATCACCGTAAGAGGAATCTGAACTGGTCGCCAATGGTGTTGGCTCAACTCCGGTAGGCGCTCTGTGAGATACTCGTCAAGATTCTCAAGGGTAATGTCAGTATGATAGTAACGCAGTGCTTCTAGAAGTGCTGAGGTGAATAAGCCATTCCCTAGAGCCGAAGCTTCGTGAGAAAACTGGTTGAGTTGACTTGAAAGTATCAGGGAAATACCCATTTGGTAGGCTAATTCCACTGTTTCAGCACCAACCGGTTCACCAGATGGCATTCCCGGTGATCGGTTTATGTCTAACAATACCAGGATTTTATTGCTCCCCATAGTCTTGAGAGAGGAAAACAGGCATTCTATTGGTATACCTGTTCCTGGAATGTCATCTGGGTTGCCATCAATCGGCATGAGGTAGTCAACGTTATCCCAACTGACCCCGCAGCCACTGAACAAGAACCAACGCCAACTTTCTCGGGAAGCTGGACTCTGGCGAATCCTGTCGAGACATCTTAAAATATTTTCTCGGTTGGGGTAGGTTAAAACATCATCAATCGGTGGTGAAGTATCAGTTAATAAAAGAAACTCACTGGGTTGCAGATGAGCTTGGTCTACAAAAAAACCTTGTAGTCTTTGAGCATCTGCTTGACCATAGTTTAGAGGTTGTAAGAACTGATAGTGGTTGATGCCAATTGCTATACCAGCGTAATTTGCCATTTACCCCATACCCTAGCGCCTGAAACTCGTAAATTTTATACCTAATTTTAGGTATGCCTAAATTTATTACTATTGCTTTAGTTTCCCCTTACAGGCAAATTCTAATTTAACCCTGTTTAGCTTAACCTAACGGCTTAACTTTATTAATTAATTAATTATAACACTATCGAACCTAGTCCACCTCTAAAGGCTCTCGAAGTAGTTTCAGTCAATCTAGTGGATGTAAAGATTTTCCTTCATGATAAGAATTGACCTTTTTTCAGCCTAATCAAAGGATACAATACTATGTTGTCCAAAGTAATCCGGCTATTGGTGTTACCAGGCTTAGTAGGGGTTAGTTGCTTGACCACAGTTGCCATTGTTCCCCAAAGCGCCGAAGCCAAGACAGCCCGTATTAATGTTACCCTGAATCGTGAGCCTGATGAAACTTACCAAGGCTTTATGCGCCGTGCTGAAGTAGTTGCTAGAGCAGCAGCTCAACGCAGCTTCGATAGTGATATTTTGACTACAAAGGTAGCGATTACTATTCTAGGGCAAAATCAAGGAGAAATTGCCCCAGTCTTGTTGTTAGAAGTCAGCCGTCCATCCTGGCAAAGACGACCGGATGCCAAGTATTGGGCAACTTATTTTCCCAATACCCAGTTCCTACTGCGAGTTGAGGAACCTGATTTTTCCCCTCAAAGTCAACCACAGTCACTGGAACCAGCTTCCCCAAGTCCTCAGGAACCACCAGCCAACAACCAGGCTCCTGAGCCGCCAGCCAACAACCAGGCTCCTGAGCCACCACCAGCCAACAACCAGGCTCCTGAGCCGCCAGCCAACAACCAGGCTCCTGAGTCATCATCACCTGACAACGAGATAGAAGACCGAGATACAAGACAATAAAATAAGATAGAAAAGCTGTCTAACAAATTAAATAATTTATACTTATGGCTGTTCCTAAGAAGAAAACCTCAAAATCCAAACGGGATAAACGTAAAGCTAACTGGAAGCGCAAAGCGCATCTGGAAGCACAAAAAGCCCTCTCTCTCGGTAAAGCAGTCCTGAGTGGG
>NZ_JAAHHX010000202.1:0-3193 GCF_010672065.1 Moorena sp. SIO4A1
GCTCAAACAGCTTTAATGAGATGCACGAGGTTAGTTGGGTTACAAAGGCAGCCATAATTTTTGACTTCAAAGGTTTGTAATTATAACCGACTGCTCCACTATTGTCAACACAGCAGGAAGTACGAGAAAAGCGCTGCATCCCTATTCCCGTTTTCCATCGATGATCGGCAAGGTAATTTTAACAGTGCTACCCTTACCCTCTCCAGGACTGACGAGGGTAATACTACCTCCCATCATTTCCATTAAATTCCGGGAAATAGCTAGACCAAGCCCTGTTCCACCACATTGACGGGTGGTCGAGCCATCAACCATCACAAAGGGACGAAATAGTTTTTTCTGTTGACTGAGATCAATACCAATACCTGTATCCTTAACAATAATCACAACCTGTGAATGAGAAGTTAGATCAGAAGCCTTGGCAAAACTTCTGTTGTTCTGAGACAGGGGTAGCGGTTCAATTCGGGTCTTAATGGTAATGCTGCCATTGTCTGTAAATTTGGTGGCGTTACCAACTACATTAATTAGAACCTGCTTGAGCTTAGCTGGATCAGCAGGAACGATAATCCCCTGATGCAAATCGCTGGTATGAAACTCAAGACCTTTCTGCTGAATGGGAATAGTCTGTAAATTTATGACTTCATCAAGCAACTCCCACAGGTAAATCGGCTCAATTTTTACCGATAATTTACCAGCTTCAATCTTCGCCATATCTAGAACGTCATTAATGATTTCCAGCAGATGCATGGCAGCATGATCAGCCCTTTGTAAAAAATCGATTTCTTCTTCGCGGTTGTCACAGAAACCATCCCGTATTAGTCGCAAACAACCAATGATGGCGTTCAGGGGAGTTCTCAGTTCATGGGAGGTATTCGCCAGGAATTCATTCTTGAACTTATTAGCAGTTTGGGCTTCTTTCCAAGTAGCTTCGAGTTCTTCTGCCCAATGTTTCATGCGTTCAATCATCCCACCGAAAGCTTCCGACAATTGGTTAACTTCCCTAATTTTGAAGTTTTGGGGTATACGATCGTAGGGTAGGAACTGAGATTGATTTAGAGCGTAGTCTCTGAGTTGTTCGAGAGGACGAGCTAATTCCCGAGCAACATACATCGTTGCCAACAGGGTTGCCCCAATCAAGCCACAGGTGAAGATTAGCAGAACGTGCTGAATCTCTTTGAGACCAGCCAAAGCAATATCAACGGGGGTAACCGCTAAAATCACCCACTTTTGACCTAGCTCAGCAGTAATCGGACTTGGAATTGAGGTATAGCCAGCGGTTAATTCCACGTTGTTTTTAATCCAGTACGACGGTTCAGCAACATCTTGTTCCTGTGCGATCGCTTTTCCGAAAACCCTTTTGAGTCCCTCTTGTTCTTCTTCCCGATTGATCTTGTCTGTGATCTTCTGTGCCACTGGCTCTTGATAGTGATGAGTCAAAACTTGCCCTTCTTGGTTAATCACTACCGGATAGCTCGACAATATCTGCCGTTGTGAGGCTGGTGTCTGTAGCAGAGCTGACTGGATGATCAGGGCAAACTGGAGTTGACCTGATCGGTTATAGACTGGGGCACTCAGGACTAGTTTGAGTTTACTGGTGGACTTGGGGGGATAGAGTTGGCTAGTTAAAGTTGTTGAGGGGTTTCTTGAGGGGTGTTTAGGCAGTAGTATGGTTACCTCAACCTGAGAACGGTTAGCGAATGATTGACTTTGCTGCACCGAGGATACAAAAGTCGGTCGGTTAGTTAGCAATTGGTTAGCACAGGTACTTGCGGCGATTGCTTTGCTCTGTAGCTCCATCAACTGTACACAATCGATCGGATGTGGTAACAGTTGAGCCAATTGTTCTACAAATTGTTGATAGGCGGTTGGGGATTCCGACTTTAGGGCTACAGCTTCACTGGCACTCACCAAGTTGGCTTTGAGGGCAGCAATTGACTCTTGAATGCTCTGTGCATGGAGTACAGCACTTTCCGTCAGATTTTGGCGAGCACTGTCCAACAGCAATGAGCGTGCCTTTGTGTAAGTCACATACACTCCTGCTAGTAAGACTGGCACACTTAGCAGCAGAAGGCGCGAAAGTAGAATGCGACGAAAGGAGGATAGACCTAGCTTAACCATAATTCGTCTGATATTGATGGCTCAGAACAACCCAACCGCACGATAATGGGGTTTGTTTACAATTACTCACTACAACCTTGGTACTCAGATTGATATCTTTATTCCCTCTATTTAGTTTATGGAAACTTACTGAAATAAATCCAGTTAATTTGAGTAATTTTTCTCTGCCATTCTCAACTAGGGTTGTGTCCATTTAACGTCAGATGGAAGGACAAAGGCATAGATGCATACCTTGGAGGATTCGAGTAGATCTACCAAGGTTTTCCCTGACTATCAAGACCTTCAGGGTTTGAAGTCCGTGACTAGATGTGTTATAGAAAAGATTTGCTAACCTTTCTAGCCCATCTGGAAAACCAAGTGGCTCTCGCTGATGGGGTCTTGTTTGGTGCAGGTACTTTGCGTGCCTATAGTGTGAAGTTAGTTTAACTTAAACTAAGAGATGGGATATCTGGTCATATCTCCTCTGATAACCCCCTCGACTAATTAAATAAAACTTGAAGTTAAATACTTGAAGTTAACGGAAAAAACGTTAAGGCTCAAGGTAAGAAACATTCCAGTTTCTCAGTAATTGATCCCAGGAATTGTTTCAGACTTGCTGACTTGCTGACTTGCTGACTTGGCCTTGGCCTATTGGCCACGCGGGGCGCGTTTGGCCACGCTACGCGAATAAACTTGCATACTAGCAGAATTGCTGACTTTACCAATCTCAAGTTCCTCTAATCCTAGATTACCCCAATGGTTCAACAACCCAAGCTTGACTATTCCGTTATCTGGGTCAACCGCATGGCAGATATTCCCCAATCCGCTTGGGATGACCTTGCCCAACCCCTAAAAACCCCTTTTCTGGAGTGGGACTGGTTGAATAATATTGAAACATCTGGTAGTGCTACTGCTAAAACGGGTTGGTTGCCCAATCACTTAACGGTATGGCGAGATAGACAGCTGATCGCGGCTGCACCTATGTATGTCAAAGGTCACAGTTACGGAGAGTTTGTCTTTGACCAACAGTGGGCGGATTTGTCCTACCGCTTGGGCATTTCCTACTATCCAAAGTTGTTGGGTATGACACCATTTACCC
>NZ_JAAHHX010000203.1:0-3186 GCF_010672065.1 Moorena sp. SIO4A1
ACCATTGGTCGTTGTATATACCATGCGCGGTGAGGTGATTCGATTAATTTCTGCTCGTCGCGCCACAAAACAGGAGACAAAAGCTTATGAGAAAGGAATATGATTTTTCTAAAGGAAAACGAGGAGCGGTAATTCCTTCTAAAGGAAAAACACGCATTACTATTTATCTCGATGATGATATTCTTGCCAATTTTCGAGAACAGGCCGAAACGGCTGGAATTGGTTATCAGACTCTGATAAATGAGGCTTTAAAAAAACATCTCCTACTGCCAAATGAGCAACCTCTCACCCAAGGGGATTTACGCCGTATTCTTCGTGAAGAATTATCAGATAAAGTAGGGTGGGCAAATGGACATGATTGATGATCAATTGGTTAATGGTTGATGATTTGCCCACCCTACGCCTGGGAACAGCGGATCTGGTAACAGTGCGATCGCCGGTTTGGGAAAATGGAAGAGCGATCGGGCCGGGATAATGTCAGTAGTAGTAGGGTGGGCAAATGGACTAGATTGATGATCAATTGGTTAATGGTTGATGATTTGCCCACCCTACCCCACTGAGTGCGTTCGCGTAGCGTGGCCTACGGCCAATCGCACTATAATCTTTGATGAGCGCGGTGGGAGGATGTCAAAGTGCTACAATTTCGATCAATACGGTTTCGCAAAAACAACCCATGACTAAATTAATCCAAGAAACCTTTGAGGAGATCGCACAGCTAAAGGAAGAACAACAAAACGCCCTAGCCATTTATTTACAAAAACACCTCGCGCTTATTTTGCTTCAAGCTGAAAGAGAGAAACGAATTGAAGAGAACACTTATACAATTAACGACTTCAATGAAGAGACCCAACAAGCGATTATAAATATTGAAGAACCAAAAAACTTGACCGTTTGTGCCAATAAAGAATCTCTCTACAATGAACTGGGAATTTAATGCTATCACCTATTTTTGAAAACCGCTTTAATAAAGCGATCGCTGATAAAGTAGGGTGGGCAAATTGACATGATAACTGCTCAGATTGCAAAACTATCGGAATTTGCCCACCCTACCCGACTATTTTGTTGCTTAATTTAGGCTACAGAAGCGTGGCAAAAATATGGAAAAGCTTAAATCCGTTATTGAGAACTTATTAGAGAGAAAAGAACTAGAACCCAAATACAAAGATCATGCCTTAACAGGAAATTGGAGTGGATACCGAGATTGTCATATCGAACCAGACTGGATTTTAATCTACAAAACCTCTGAAACCAATCTTTTTCTGGTTCGTTCCGGTTCCCATGCAGATTTATTCTAAATGATCATGAATTTGGAAGTGCGTTCGCGAAGCGTGGCCGTAGGCCAATCGCTCTTGTAGTAGGGTGGGCAAATGGACATGATTGATGATGAAATTGCCAAACTATCATTTTTTGCCCACCCTACCCTACGGAATGGGTACTGTAACAGCGGATCTGGGAACAGCAGATCTGGGAACAGGGAACTCAGAAGAGGGAACAGTGCGATCGCGTAGCGTGGCCTACGGCCAATCGCTGATCTTGTCGGGTGGGCAAATGGACATGATTGGTGCTCAAATGGTATTAATTTGATGATTTGCCCACCCTACGCCACATTCATAATTTGCCCACCCTACTCCCTGTTGATTTTGATAAAATAGTAGTAGGGTGGGCAAATGGACATGATTGGTGAGGAAATTGTATTAATTTGATATATTGCCCACCTTACTTGTAGGCGTAGGGTGGGCAAATGGACATGATTGGTGATCAATTGGTATTACTTTGATGATTTGCCCACCCTACTCAGGTCGCGATCGCACTACCCCGATGTAAGTTAGGCAAATGGACATGATTGGTGATGAAATAGTATTAATTTGATATATTGCCCACCCTACTCAGGTTGTAGGGTGGGCAAATGGACATGATTGGTGATCAATTGGTATTACTAGGATAATTTGCCCACCCTACTAGAGTAGCGATCGCTACCCTAGAAGAGACAATGCTGTTTGTGGTGGATCGAGACAATTTACAAAGTCTTTTGGCTAAGCACGAAGAATTAGCTGACCGAATTTCTGAAGAATTATCCAAACGTCAAGAGACATTGGAACGCTTAGGAATAACCGTCAGTGCCACAGAGGAAGACGAAACTCCTTTCGCCGAGATTCGCAAACGTATTAAATCAATTTTTGGTATTTAAAACCGATTCAGTTATTATACCAAAGGGAACAGGGAACAGCGGATCTGGGAACAGGGAGTAGGGAGTAGGGAGTAGGGAAAAGGGAACAAAAATTATCACAATTCATTTAGGATTGGTATAGTCATCAAAACAACTCTCATGAATCAACACAATCAGGATAATCAGTATCTACCACACCCCTCAATTGATGAGTCAGCTCAGCTTCCTAGCTCCTTTGTCGAAGCAGTCACTAGGGTGAAAACCTTTGCTCTGCTGGAAATGGAAAAAGAAACGGAGCGAAAACAGCTTTACTATCATACTTGTGACCATGTTAATGGAGTGCAGCGTAGAGCTGATCGGATTTTCCAAGCCATCAGACCCTATTGGGAAGCCGGTCTGGACAATGATATAGCACCAGACTATCTGAGCAGAATGAAACAGTTAATCGATCTGTGCGCCATTGCTCACGATATGGTGCAAGAGTTTGTCCCTCAAATCCAACCCTATATCTCTAGACGGCGAGAAAGTGGTGTGAGCGAAGCTGCTACAATTACTAAGCTTTTGGATTACATCAAAAATCAGAATGAATGGATAAGTAAGCAAACTCCTAACCATCTGGCCTTGTTTACCGATTCAGATGTACAAATCATTACAGAAGCCATTAACGCTACCATTTGTTACTATGATACTTCAGACAATACCATTTACCAGCCTGACCTCTACTCTTCTGATAAAAACCTATCTCTGGTAGCTCGGATTATTGCTTTGGCTGATTTAGGCACTTTGGGCATGGAAGGGATTGAAGCATTTAACGAGGAAGGCAGTCTGCTATTTCTAGAAGAAAATCCTGATATTATTCCAATAATTTTGAATCACGATCTTCCCGATTCCCAAGCTATCGATAAACAAACGCTTTATGAAAATCTTAGACAACGGCTTCTGAAAAGGACTCGCTTTCAAGTCAATTTTGCTAAGGGACGAATGGCTAGATTGGCTCGTGAACTTAAAGGGTTGACCGC
>NZ_JAAHHX010000204.1:0-3152 GCF_010672065.1 Moorena sp. SIO4A1
TCAATGCACTAATCCTGATTCTAGGAACTAGCCTTTGCTCAAGGAGAAGCTGGGTAGAAAAAAACCAAACCAGGAGCTTGGGTTTTGTCATTATTGTCAGCTTGGGGTTTGGGTTGATTGCCTATGGCATAATTCACATCTGTGCAACCAGCGAGCTTCTGCCGGAAACAACATTTCCCAACTCCATTATCCCCCGACCATGGGACATCCTGCCATTGCTTCTGTTTATTGCTGCTGGCATTTTTATTTACCCAAGCTTTCACCAACGGTATCCCAGTCTGTTCTCTTACTCCTTAATTGTGAGTACTATTCCCGATACAGTCGCCCAACTCCACATGGCTTTTGGTTCACAAGCACTCTTCGACAGTCATTTCCATATCGCCCATTTCCTCAAAATTATTGCCTACCTGATCCCCCTAGTAGGATTAATACTGGATTATCAGCGTACCTATTGTACACTAGAACATGTCAATAAACGTCTGGTATTAGAGATTGCTAAACAACAAGAAACAGAGAAAAAACTGCAAAGGTCAGTCAAAGAATTATCAGATTTCAAGTATGCTTTAGATCAAGGTTCAATCCTAGCTATTACTGACCAAAAAGGGGTAATTACCGATGTCAATGATCGGTTCTGTCATATCTCTAAATATTCTAGAGAAGAACTGATTGGACAAAGCCATCTATTGATCAATTCCAATTACCACCCCAAGGAATTCTTCCGAAACCTTTGGTCAATTATTGCTAGTGGTCAAGTTTGGCAGGGAGAAATTAAGAATCAAGCCAAAGATGGCAGCTATTACTGGGTCGATACCACCATTGTACCGTTCTTGGATGATAGGGACAAACCTTACCAGTATTTGGCGATCAGAACCGATATTAGCGATCGCAAACAAGCTGAGGAAGACCTCAAACAGGCAAAAGAAGCAGCCGTTCGCGCTGCGGCGCAAAGCGCAGTGGCCAACCGTGCCAAAAGCGAATTTCTCGCCAACATCAGCCATGAACTCCGCACCCCTCTCAATGGCATCCTCGGTTACACCCAAATCCTGAAACGCTCCAAAACCTTGTCTGATCAGTCTCTCAAGGGGATTGACATTATCCATCAATGTGGTGATCATCTGCTCACCCTAATTAATGACATTTTAGACCTGTCCAAAATTGAAGCTGGTAAAATGGAACTCTACCGGACAGATTTTCATTTTTCGTCTTTTCTTCAGAACCTGATTGACATCTGCGAAATCCGAGTTCAAAACAAGGAC
This sequence comes from Moorena sp. SIO4A1, assembly GCF_010672065.1. Taxonomy (NCBI): domain Bacteria; kingdom Bacillati; phylum Cyanobacteriota; class Cyanophyceae; order Coleofasciculales; family Coleofasciculaceae; genus Moorena; species Moorena sp. SIO4A1. The sequence continues at coordinate 1,257 of NZ_JAAHHX010000204.1, forward strand.
ATTTTGTTTACTTACCAACCCCTTTCTGAACTTCCCACCGGCATCCATGCTGATGAAAAACGCCTGCGACAAGTGCTGATTAACTTACTGGGGAATGGGATTAAGTTTACTGACACTGGAGACGTTAAGTTTACAGTAAGTGTCCTTAAACCCAGGGAAAAGGAGAATGAACACATGACCAATAGCCAAGGACTATTGACAACAATTCGATTTAAAATTGAAGACACGGGTATTGGCATGAGTCCGGAACAAATCGAACGAATATTTTTGCCTTTCGAGCAAGTGGGGAATCCCTTAAATAAAGCACAAGGGACCGGATTGGGATTAGCCATTACTCAGAAACTGGTTCAGATGATGGGGTCTAAGTTAGAAGTAAGCAGCCAGTTGGGCATTGGCACTGTGTTTTGGTTCGATTTGCAGTTAAAAGAAACCACAGCTGCATCCAAACCCATGACTCCTCAAAGAGGGATTATTGGCTTCAAAGGTCAGCCACCCACAATTCTGGTGGTGGATGATAAACAAGAAAATCGCTGGGTGATTGTAAATCTGCTGGCTCCCCTGGGATTTGAACTAGTGGAGGCTAGCAATGGTCAAGAGGGTTTAGAGGAAGCCACAGCATTTCCACCAGACCTGATTATCACTGACTTGTTGATGCCACAGATGGATGGCTTTGAGATGATCCGACAGTTGCGACAATCCCCCCAATTGCACTCAAAAGTAGTGATTGCGTCTTCGGCTAGTGTATTTGACACTGACAAGGAAAAAAGTAGTGAGGCTGGAGCGGATGATTTTCTGCCTAAACCAGTAGAGGCAGAAAAGCTACTAGAGATGTTACAAGTGCATCTGAAACTGGAATGGATTTATCAAGCAAGGCAGGAAGGAGGAAGTAGGAAGAAGAAAAACATCTCATCTCAAACCCTAGAGATTGTGACTCCTCCAGTCGAGAAACTTTCCCAACTTTACGATCTGGCTAGGGCAGGCTTAATCAATGACCTTTTAAAACAAATCGATAACCTAGAAAAATCCGATCCAAACACTAGTGATTTTGTCCAACACATCCGTGAATTAGCTCAAAAGTTTCAGTTAAAAAAAATACGCTCTTTCCTTAACGACTATATTCATTGAATTCAGAAGATGCCTGTTTACTTTCAAAACCAGTTATCTCTCGCCTATTTATGATATTTCATAGACTGACTAATTCCAACCATTAAACTTTATGTACTCAGGGACTAAACAAAGGTAATTTAATGAATAATACCAAACTAATTAATCCTCTACTACCGCTCAAAAAAACAGTCCATTCTCTGCCCTTAGCACTGACTATTTTTACAGGGGTTATGTTTTCCCTACTAACGTTCATGGGAACTTGGAATTTGGAAAACAAAACGATCGAAAAAGAGTTTGAACAAGATGCAACCGATATTATTTCCTTGCTCCAAAGAAGCCTTGAAAAAAATCTACACCAACTGGAATCGATTGTTGGGGTCTATGCTGCCTCCGAAAAAGTGACTCGTCAGGAATTTCGGACGTTTGTCAAGCCTTACTTGTCAAATCATTCAGATATTCAAGCCCTAGAGTGGATTCCTTGGGTACCCCATGAGCAACGATCTGCTTACGAACAAGCTGCCAAACAAGAGGGTTTTCCTAACTTTAAAATTACAGAAAATAATCCTCAGGGAGAGCTGATTAAGGCTAAACCCAGAGAAGAATATTTTCCGGTCTATTTTGTTGAGCCATACCACGATAATGAGACAATGTTGGGATTTGACCTAGCCTCGAATTCTCTAAGTTTGGAAGCTTTGGAATTATCACGGGATAGTGGCAAAGCGATCGCAACTGCACCGATGATATTAATGCATAAAAACACCCATCACCAACTAGGATTCCTAATTTTAT
>NZ_JAAHHX010000205.1:0-3148 GCF_010672065.1 Moorena sp. SIO4A1
ACGATCGCGCTGGGTTAGTATAGCTGCCTACCGCGTAATCCCCTACTGAACCAGTAGGGGATTGTCCTCGCGACCCCTGGCACGTTTATGAGTATAGCGTCTTTTTAAAAGAGCCGCACCCAAATCAAAATTCTGTTAGCACTAGGAGAAAACAGTCAAGTCATCATTGACGTTATCCCTGAACTAGAACAAATTATTGGCAAACAGTCTCCTGTGCCAGAACTATCAGCTGGTGCAGCACAAAATCGTTTTAATCGACTGTTCCAGAAATTCATCCAAGTCTTCACTACTGCTGAGCATCCCTTAGTTATTTTCCTAGATGACTTGCAATGGGTGGATTCAGCATCTTTGAAGTTGATGCAGTTGTTGATCAGGGAAACTGATACTCGTTATTTGCTGCTGATTGGAGCCTATCGGGATAACGAAGTCTCTCCAACCCATCCGTTAATGTTAACGTTGGATGAGATTAGCAAAACTGAGGTAAACGTTAATAGTATCACTCTAGCCCCTCTAAAACACTCTGATTTAAATCATCTGATTGCTGATACCCTCAGTTGTTCAGAAGAACTAGCACAACCTCTGACAGAATTGGTATTTCGCAAAACTAAAGGCAATCCTTTCTTTGCCACTCAATTCCTGAAATCCCTTTATGCCGACAATCTGATTAAGTTTAATTTTGAGGTAGGTCATTGGGAGTGTGACATTGCTCAAGTAAGAGCCCTGGCTCTGAGTGATGATGTCGGATAATTTATGGCGCTACATTTGAGGAAGTTGCCAGCAGCGACTCAGGAAGTACTCAAACTGGCTGCTTGTATTGGTAACCAATTTGATCACGCTGTTTCTCAGGTGCAACCCGTGGCGAATTAAATTCGCTGACGGAAAGCGCACCTATAGCGGTCTAGTTTTTTCTGGTGCCTTGGGAAAAAAGATGCCTAGGAAATAAAAAGAAAAAGCGATCGCATATCTCAACCCCCCCTCGCCCCCCAAAATATTACTTTTGGATGGTTTACAAAATCAAGAGTTTGTGTATAAGACAAAATTAGGTTGATTTAGGGTAATTGACAAAGGGTGTATCTCATGTTTAGAAACATACAAGTATTGAAGGCTAAAAAACTTCTATAGTTTCCTGAGTTATAGATTTAAAAATTTATTTTAAATTCAACCATTGACAAATGATTTAATGTGTGTTTTTATGCTTAGGTTAAGGTTGATTAAATTTGATTGTAATTGAGAAAAAAGCAAGTTATTCTCAAAAAGCTTTCAACTTTAAGTAATGTGGGTACGTCTAAGAGCTAATTTGTAAAGTAAATAGGGGTTGCTGAAAAAGTAAGGGAACAGCAACAGAAAGATTAATTGATTATTCAAGCCAGTTGCTCAGATAAGTTTTTCTTGGGATAATCAGCTAAACTCTAAGTTATATTTATGTTTAAGGCCGAAAACAGAAGAGAATTTGTTATCCTCTGAAATCGACCTAAAAAAAGACAAAAAAATGGCCGCAGCCAGGTAGAAATATTCATGACTAAAAAGGTGATAGCAATAGCTGTTTGAGAAGTATTAGAAAGTTTGGTCATCACCCGATTGAGGCGCTTATCTTCTTTTTCCTTGTCCAAATTTACCCTCAATACAGTTACGAACTTTTTCATCGTCAATTGCTTGTTTCTTTGTCTCCTTATTGATATTTTTCGGTGGTCTTCCGTGCGGGAGGTCCACTCATTCTAATTTCTTTGTCTTTGCACCAAGCTCGATTCTCTCTGGTGCGATAAATTTTGTCTACATGGACTGATTCTGGGTAGGAGCCTGTGAAACGTTTAAATTCTTCTATTTGGGCTTTTAAGTCCCCTGATTCATTGAAGTTATCCCAACTAATCCGGTCGATAAATACATAGCCGCTGAAACAAGAAGCTGACAGTTTTGCTCCAAATTCAACGGCTTTCCCCGCTTTCCCCCTGATCATCGGGCGGATATGAGGTTGATTTAAACTTACTATTCTGTCATCAATCCTCTTTTTGTTGTTTGACCACATCCATAACTGTTGGCGGTAAACTACATCTACTCCTAGCAGCATTTTATACCGCTTTTTGCTCAAGCAGTTAAGGTCAGCACCCTTAGCTATCAGTTGCTCAATGTGACCTAAATTTCTTGAGATATATTGGAGCTGTTTTCTAATCGCTTTTCTTCTTTCTTTTCCTAAAGGTCGCCTTTGTTTTGCTACTTTTAAGTAGTCTTTTCTCGCTCTGTTTCGGTAAGTTCTCGGTTTAGTTTTGAATTTATATTTGAGGGGTTCGTAGAGGGAGTCTAGGATTTTTTCGCTTTGTTCTCTGGCTTGGTTTAATAGCCCTAAGTCAGTCGGATAGCTAATGTCGGCAGGGGCACAGGTGGCATCAATAATTAATTTCCCTTGATTTTTTCTCTCACTTAAGTCTTCTTCGACCCTGGGCTGTTCTTCTGATTTAGTCAATTTCCTGAACATTTTTTTGTTTAATTTGTTGACTAAATCAACCCTGATTCTTTTGCGAAAGTGGACGAGCATTGACGCTTCAAATGGAGCTTCGTTGCTATAGGCTGTCATGCCAATAAAGTATTGTAGATAAGGATTTTCCCTGATTTGTTCTACCGTTTCTCTATCACTTGTTCCTAATTTTTCTTTAATTATTAAGGCGACCATTGCCATCCGAAATGCCTTGGCTGGTGCCCCCATCTCCCCTGAGAAGTTTTGAGCATATTCTGGTTCAAATTCTGACCAGGGGATTAAGTTGGCCATGATTACCCAACGATTGTCTGGGGATAGTTTTCCGAGGCAGGGTAGCTCGAAGTTTTCCGGTGGTGTTGGGGGTTGCTCAACTTTACGGTACATTTGTACTACAGACGACCTCGCCAGTGCAAGGATTTTAGATTATTCTAGCAGATTCCAGGGCATCTGAGATACTTTCAAGCCAGGTTAAAGCCTTTGAATCTAAAGGTTTCAGCTTTTTTCAGCAAACCCGAATTAGTGACCGACCAGCATCCGGCTTTTCATCTGCCAAAGGACGCCAGTCTGTGAACGCCTTAGCGCACGCTTCCGTATAGGCAACGATGTCTTCATAGCTACGTTGATCAATCTTGGGAGCTTGCATAAGAAAGTAGGGAGTAGGGAGTAGGGAGTAGGGAG
>NZ_JAAHHX010000206.1:0-3106 GCF_010672065.1 Moorena sp. SIO4A1
TATGGTTTTTTTTTTTAAATACCATTTTTTTATTCAGCAACACCACAATTTTTAGTCAATTTATGCCTAAAGTGACACTAAGCTTTCTACATCGTACTCTTGTCCCTACACCAGATGCGCCCGATTTTTTGGAGTTGCCTTCATAACACTCATAACAGTTAGTTCTCTTAAGTGTTCTGGATTACTACCACCTGAATTTATAACTTCCAAAGTTCCCTCTAGAAACTTAATCCGACAAGCTTGACGCATTATCTTGCCACTTGAAGTTTTAGGAATGCTCCCTGATTTGATCAATGCGATCGCATAAACCTGTAGTTCGTGTTGCGCCATCAATTCCTGACGAATATCTCCATTTACTTCATTGAAATCCAGTTCTCGCAGCCAACTTCGTTCAACCTCCTGAACAACGACTAGTTTCTCTTCGTTATCTACCTCAATCCCAAATGCAGCCCCTGAATTTTTGCGCAATGATGGGTGACTATTTTCAACAGTAAATTCAATGTCCTGAGGATAATGATTGTGGCCTCGAATGATGATTACATCCTTCAAGCGCCCAGTGATAAACAGCTGACCATTCTTGATGAACCCCAAGTCACCAGTACGTAGAAATGGACCTTCACCAGTATCTACTGTATAAGCCTTAAATGTTTGCTTTGTCTCTTCTGGTCTATTCCAGTAACCTTGAGCAATACTCAAATTTGATACCCAAATTTCGCCAACTTCATTTGATGAGCATCTAATTAAAGTATTGGGATTGATGATAATTACATTTGTGTCACAAATCGGGAAGCCACAACTAACCACATATCGATTTCCATTTTGATTAGTATCCCCCTCAACAATCTGATTTTTCTCTAAGGCTGATGCCACAACTGGGGTGATTTGAGGCACATTATTGTGAGGTTTAGTCGCTACTAGTAAGGTTGCTTCTGCAAGGCCATAAGCTGGATAAAAAGCTGTAGCTTGGAAACCACAGGGTTCAAATTTTTGAATAAACTTTTCTATAGTATCTTTACGAATTGGCTCTGCTCCATTACTAGCAGTTCTCCAACTCCTCAGGTCTAACTCAGATAATTGTTCCGAGCTAACTTTATGAATACAAAGGTCATAGCCGAAGTTTGGGCTTTGGCTATGGGTTACCTTATACTTAGAAATAGCTTCCAGCCAGCAGCTTGGTTTTTTAATAAAGGCTAATGATGACATGACATAACAAGTAATACCAGAATAAATTGGCTGTATCAGTCCATCAATTAGACCATAATCATGGAAGTAAGGCATCCAAGTAGCTGCAACACTATCTGAAGTGTAGTTCCAAGCCTGCTTGATGTAGGCAGAATGGTGCATTAAATTGTTATGGGTAATTATAACGCCTTTTGGTGTGGATGTAGACCCAGAAGTATATTGTAAATAAGCTATACCATCTAGATCTATTTTAAATTCCTGCCATTGGCTTGCTAGTTCGTCTGATATCTCCTCAGTAAATAACCATAGTATATTATGATATTCAAAATCTTTTTTCCATTCATCTGAGAACAGAGAATAAATTTCAGATTTAGTCAGCACAACAGAAACTCGGGCATCCTTGACAAAAGCTTGAAGTCTAGGCAGAGTTCGCTTCAACCGAATTGCATCAGGCGGGGGAGCTGGTATCGCAATGACTCCTGCATATAAACATCCAAAGAAAGCACAAATGAAATCCAGACCCTGAGAATAGAGCAGCAATGCTCGCTCCCCCTTAGCTATCCCCATTGTCTGAAGTTTAGCAGCGATCGCCCGTGCCCTCCTTTCCAATTCTCCATAAGTCAAACTGTTTGCTTCTGTTTGTCCATTAAAAAGAAACGTATAGGCTTTTTTGTTGCCTTCATTCGTTGCTCGATAACGTAGGAGGTCTATCAAAGATAAAAATTTATTGTTAGTTTTCATATAAAGTTGTCCTTCATTAATCATCCATGCTTTGATATTTAATCAGCAAACCCTAATTATTCTGTTCAAGATAGATGTTGAGTTTTTCTGCTATAACCTGAATATAAGGTTCATAATTTATGGTAATGTGGGTGCCACCAATTGTGTAAATCTCGATCCCTGAAGCAGCTAGCTCAATCCAGGGGTATTCTGGATGTAATGGGTCGTATTCTTTACACCTGTCTTGAGCACGGAAAAAGATAATTTTTCCAGGATATATCTGTGGCTTGTAGCTCCACATTGCCTCCTTATTTGCCTTGAAGACTTGGATGAATTGACGAGTTTGAGATATCGGGAAATCATCGGGGATCAACTTAGCAATCTTTGCTTGCTCCAAAGCATAGATTACTTGATCTTCAAAATTGCCAACTTGTGGGAAAGAATTCAAGGACAAAAAACTGTTGTCTAACTCGAATAGGGTATCAAGAAGATAACCCATGATCTCTGTTTCGCTATCTAATTTCTTTGGCATTTCACCCGGACCGGGAGTGTCGATCAGAGCCAGCAATGCTACCTTTTCACCTTCTGCATGGAGTTGCTGTGCTAGCTCGAAAGCTAGAATACCTCCTAAGGAAGTACCTCCGAGAAAATATGGACCATTAGGTTGAACGGTGCGTATCGCTTTGATATATTCAGTTGCCATCTCCTCAACAGAGGTAAGTACTTCTGTTTTTTCATCTAAACCCTGTGCTTGTATCCCATAAACTGGTATATCTGAGTCTAAAAAACTAGCTAGCTCCCTATATATATAGACTGTTCCGCCAACAGCGTGTAATAAGAAAAGAGGCTGTTTGTTATTGCTCCCTGCTTGAAGTTCTACCAGCAAGGAGGAAGGTGCTTGTGGTGTTTCCTGACCTGGAATATTTTCCGATGAGGTTCTTGCCTGAATTGATTCAGAAAGTTTAGCAATAGTAGCAGTATTTAAAATAGCCTCTATAGGTAGCTCAGTTTGGAAGGTTTCCCGTAAGTTATCAATTACCTGAACTGCTATGAGGGAGTCTCCTCCTAACTCAAAGAAATTATCTTCAATTCCTATTTGTTCAATCCCTAGACTTTGTTGCCAAATTTCAGCAATGGTTTGCTCTGTCTGATCCCGTGGCGCAATATAGGAAGTTGCCAATTTAGGTCGTGAGTGGGATGAGGA
>NZ_JAAHHX010000207.1:0-3090 GCF_010672065.1 Moorena sp. SIO4A1
AGGCTTTAGCTTCGTAGGTAATACAACCCCAGCCTAATTCAGTGGCAGCAGCAGGTGCTGGCTCTAGTGCTGTGGGACTAGAGCTGTAAGGAAAGTCAAATTGATAGATTACTAATCGGTCTACTTCTAAAAAGTGTCGTACCCGTTCAACTGCTGTGGTCAGGATCAGCGGTAACTCTTGGCTTTGACGGATTTGACTGGTCACCTGATTGAGCAATCGCTCTTGCTCAACCTGCTGGTGCAGTGCTTCTGCTACGGGTTGACAAATGGACGCATAGGGATAATCTGGCTCTGCTAATGGTGGAACATCGGTGCTGTAGTCACACAGAATATCGATTAATGATAGGGTAAATTCGCTCTGGATAGCTGGATTATTGGGTTTGAGGGAGGCTTGAGCCCTATTGATTAGGTTGAGAATATCCTCAGAGGTGTCAACTTCTAATGGTGAGGTTAGGTAGGAGTCCTTGAGATGGGTAAGAAAGTTTGCGATCGCATCCGGAGCGAAGGTCAATCCCACTTGGTACAGTCTCATCAGAGAGTCATACCCAGTTAAGGTCTCCGGTTGGGCTTCCCCCCACAGTAGACAACTGAACTGTTCTGATCCGATCAGGGTAAACCTCTGGCTCTGAGCCTCAGTACTCACCCTCTGATTTACCAAAATATCAGACTTTAGGAGTATTGCCTCTTCGGCCAAGGTTGACTTCATCTCGTCTAATCGCTGATCCAGACGTTCGAACACAGCCAAGGGCAAAATTCTGAGGAATTTTGGATTACTAAATAATTTGGTAGGTGGAATTAACGATAACACCTGCTGCCTGGTGGGCTAAATTGCCTGAATGGTGTGGATAATAGCTTATTTGATGGTAGTTTATTTTTGTCGACCTGCTCATACGTATTTCCCTAATTTACCACATTTTAGCTTTGCGTGCAGCGTGGTAAGCGTGGTAAGCGTGGTAAATATGATAAAAATAAATATGGTAAGTGTGGTTAACACGCCCAGGGAGAGGGTAGAAGTAATTGCTTTGGTTGGTTAATAAAGTACCAAACTAGATGGCGATGTTCCGTTCGCGCAGCGTCTGGCACTGCCAGTAACGAACCGCTTCGCGAACGCACTAATTTTTTAGTAATGTTTAACATCGGTAATAAGGAGTAAAACTAAAATACAATAGATAAATAGATCAGATTAAAAGTGATCAGACATGACACCAGAAGAAAGATTAACTCAAGTAGAGAACTTGTTAGAGACAGCAGCACGATACATTAATCGCCATAGTCAGACCATTGAGCAAAATCAAGCAGACATCACTCAATTACGAGTTTCTCTGAATGAGACCTTAAGATTGTTTTCTGAGTTAGCAACCTATCAACGTCAAAGTCAAGAGGAGATTCGTCAAAATCAAAAAGAAATACGACGGATTTGGGAATATTTATTAAATCAAAGCGGTAATGGACGCTCCGGGAATTAAACTTCTAGCATTGTACCACTGGTTTGGTGCGTTATTAACCGACCAAACTAGAACGCGATGCTCCTTGGCCTTTGGGCCACGCTACGCGAATGGAGCCGCTACGCGAACGCACTAAAACAAGGGAATTACTGGGATTTAAAATTAGCCACAATTTTCTGGATTTTGTCGGATGTAATATCTCCTTGATATGACTTTGATTAAATAGTAACCAAAATAATGTTATTTGAAGTTTTTAGGTAGTAAATAAAGCGGTAACCGCCACTTTTACCCTTTTGAATATTACTATTCCTAACCCTGACCTTGAATACCGTGTAGGGAATGCTTGGGATCTGATCCCCAATAATTTCACCTGACTGTAACTGATCAATAATCGGCTGGACATCAGAGCGGATATTACGATACCGCTTGGCTAGATTGCGTAGGCTTCTCTTGAACTCAGGTGTAACCTTGATTTGGATTTTGGCTGGTTCATTCTGGATCAATCCCATCCCACAGCTGTGAAACAGGAAGTGTATTCCCTGTCATGGCTTCTTGCCATCCCTGACGAAAGCTTTCTTCTGCCGTATCCTGTGTAACACTCTCACGAAACAAACGAACTATCTGCAACAAATTGGGTAAGTATTCTTGGGGAGTTTGCTGTATTTCCTCAATAACTTGTTCGAGTATTTCTGTGGTAGTAGCATTATCAGCTACAAAATTTTTGTCTGTCATTCTCCTACCTTAAAGTTAGCAATACTCTGATTACTATAGCAGTTCTCAATTGGGTTAGGTACTTTCGTTATCGGGAGTAGGGAGTAGGGAGTAGGGAGTAGGGAGTAGGGAGTAGGGAGTAGGGCGAAGAGTGTGGGGCGGGGGGGGCGGAGAGAATTGTTATATTGGTTTAATAGCGCACTAAACTAGAATGCGATGCTCCTTGGCCTTTGGGCCACGCTACGCGAATGGAGCCGCTACGCGAACGCACTAATTTTTTAGTAATGTTTAACATCATAAATAATGATAAAAAATCGAATATAATAGATAAATCTCTCAAATTCAAAGTGATCAGACATGACACCAGAAGAAAGATTAACTCAAGTAGAGAACTTGTTAGAGACAGCAGCACGATACATTAATCGTCACTCTCAGACCATCGAGGAAAATCAAGCAGAAATTACTCAATTACGAGTTTCCCTCAATGAGACCTTAAAATTGTTTTCCGAGTTAGCAACCTATCAACGTCAAAATCAAGAGGAAATACGACGGATTTGGGAATATTTATTAAATCAAAGCAATAATGGACGCTCCGGGAATTAAACCTCTAGCAGTTTCCGACTAGTTTGGTGCGTTATTAACCCACCAAACTATAACGCGATGTTTCGTTCGTGCAGCGTCTGGCACTGCCAGTAAGGAACCGCTTTCCGATGCTCCTTGGCCTTGGCCTATTGGCCACGCTACGCGAATGGGCCACGCTACGCGAATGGAGCCCCTACGCGAACGCACTAATTTTGTAAGCATTCAGCCTACGGCTATCACCATCTGTAGCGCATATGCTTACCTAATTTTTTAGTAATGTTTAATATCATAAATAAGGATAAAAAAAAGAATATAATAGATAAATATATCAAAGTAAAAGTGATCAGACATG
>NZ_JAAHHX010000208.1:0-3088 GCF_010672065.1 Moorena sp. SIO4A1
TGCTTCCTAAAATCACCAATCCTGCTATACTCGGCGCGATTAAGAGGACTGTTCCCCACTGTTGAATCTGTTGTTTTATGGTTTGCCACATTTGGCTTTAATGTTGGTTATTTTGTTGAGGTTGTGTGTTTATACTATTGGGTGCATCTCACTTTTGTAAATGTTCGTAGGGTGCGTTAGGGACGGGGGAGCCATTATTGTATTGGTAGCAAGTGTTAGGACAATCCGTCCCGTAACGCACCATCTGGTCAAACGGCAAAAATGAGATGCACCCTATACTATTCCCCTTTGAGTTCTGAAAATACTTCCTTAGGGAAAGGCAAGAGGCAAGAGGCAAGAGGCAAGAGGCAAAATTGAATATCCTTATTGCCTTTTATCTACATGCCTTTTGCCTTAAAAGGATAAGCAATATCCCTCAAAGGTTGCTGAGAATTGCTATATCAAATGGCGATTAGTTTCCTAGCTAATCGCTATTTGATATACCAAAGGGAACAGGGAACAGGGAACAGGGAACAGGGAGTAGGGAGTAGCGATGCAGAGGTGCGACCCGTGGCGAATTTAATTCTTAATGCGGAAAAAGCACCATTACGGTCTTGGGGAGGCAGTGCGGTCTTGGGGAGGCAGCGCCTTCACGCGGGGGTTCCCCCCGGAGACGAAACCTGATTACGTTGAGCCTTTATGGTTGGTAGGCTATGCAAAAAAGGGTTAAAACTTATTGATTAAGGCGAGCCTGTCTTACGGTAACTTCAAACCACTCGCTATTGCCGTTCCCCCAGCAACTGCCGTGGTTTCCCCCACTCGCTATTGCATCAAGAGGGGAGTAGGGAAAAGAGAACAAAAATTCTCACAATTCATTTAGCATTGGTATAACTTCTCATATCGTGTCAGGATAATTACCCTTAATAAAAATCTTCCCCATCTCCCCATCTCCCCATCTCCCCATCTCCCCACCCTCTCCTTAATTATGGGTATTCAACCAGACTTGATGTGAATAATCACAACTGCTCTCCCATCGGCTGAGATGCGATCGCATCCAGTCCCACTTGTTCGAGTAAATCTTTCCACTCATTGGCCAGGGTTGTATTGTCAGGCTCCAACCGTTGAGCAGTCACTAAAACCTCTAGGGTATCGTACCATATTCCCGCCTTAGCATATTCAGTAGCCAACGCGATCGCGGACTTGGATGACCCTTGGTCACTCACCGTTGATTTTACCCGTTTAACCCACCCACTTACTGAATAATTATCAGGTCGCAGGATACCGTCTGGTTCAATGGGTGCCAAGTACCAGAGGTAGTTTTGACCAATCTTTAATTCTGGTGCTGCTTCTGGTAGGGTAATACTAATCACTCCTTCCTGGCCAGAACTTTTGAGGGTTGTGTGATAATGGGAATTACCCTGTTCATCTTGCAAACTGAAAAAAACCTCAGTTGCTCCCAGGGCGGGCATATAAACAAATAGAGTTGGACGGGGTGATACGGTGTACCCGTGTTTTGTGGGTGGAAGCAATGCGGTTAGGGGGAGTTTACTACCTCTCGAACCCCCACCGATGCTAGTTCTGGGGCTAGCCGAGTCTCCGGGTAGGTCAAATTCTACATCCCCTCTCGAACCCCCACCGATGCTAGTTCTGGGGCTGGCGGATTCTCCGGGTAGGTCAAATTCTACATTTCCTCTCGAACCCCCACCGATGCTAGTTCTGGGGCTAGCCGAGTCTCCGGGTAGCTCAAATTCTACATTTCCTCTCGAACCCCCACCGATGCTAGTTCTGGGGCTAGCCGAGTCTCCGGGTAGCTCAAATTCTACATTTCCTCGCACCCCTCCACCGACACTGGTTTTGGGAACTTCCTCATCTGAGGGGAAATCAAATTCCAGACTGATGCGATAATCTCGGGGTAGAATTTCCCCTTCTTTAACTGATGGAGTTGCCTGGAGTGCAGTTGATGCCAAGATCAATGCTCCAGTTACTGTTGCTGATAAGAGAGTTTTACAAATAAACTTATTCATGTTATAATTAACCTCTTAGTTAGTAAGCAGTCAGCTATCAGCTATCAGCTATCAGCCATTAGCCTTTGGCCTTGGCCTATGGCCATGCTACGCGAATGGCCACGTTACGGGAACAATTTAGGCGCTACACCCACGCTACTTGAGGTGCTTTTGAATAAAATCAGCTGACGGCTGACTGCTGACGGCTGAATGCTTACGCTATAACCAATTCCCTACTAATACAAAGGATGCCCAAAAATAGGGATGTTCATATAATGGATCTTGACGCAATTTCAGTTGTGCTTGTTGCAGCGCTTCAGCCTTAGTCATGGACGGCTTAGTCTGAATCAGGCCCTGATAAAATTCTTTCATTAAGTTAGTGGTTGATTCGTCGCTGACTGACCAGAGACTACCTAAAGTGCTGTGAGCTCCTGAACGTAACGCAAATCCTGCTAATCCTAGGGTGGCACGATTATCCCCTGCTGCAGTTTGACAGGCACTCATTACCAGTAATTCTATAGGTTCGAGAATTCCTAATCGTCTTTTTTGGAATAGTAAATCGAAATCTTTAATGCCAATTCGGTCATTCCAGGTGAGTAGGAATGTTTCCTTTGGGTTAGAACTGAATTGACCGTGAGTAGCTAGGTGAACAATGGGAAAGGGGGTGCTATCAATTGCAGTTTGGAAGGTAGTGCGGGTAAATTCCTGATTGAGTAAAACGTCTGTAGTAACTTTATCCGTAATTTCTTGGACTTCTCCAGCCACACCAGGTAAACCAGTATAGCCTTGGCGAGCTTCGGTCAACCCAGCCACTAAGACGTTCAGTTCAACTCTCTGAAGTCTTTGAGGAAAAAGTTGTAACCCAGGAGAGATAGCAATACTATAGTTTTCGATCAGATACTGTTTACCATCGTAGAGAGCTGCCATGGGCAAATTTCGCAAGAACCCATCTGGCACGAATACCAAGGTTTTAATGTTACTGTTTGCCAGTTCTACTTCTGCCGGTCGGATCAGCCAGTCATATATTTGCTCAGACAGTCGCAACCGCTCATTATTGGGATAACCAGGAGACATAGATGAGTAAACTTGTCTTAGTCTAGCTTTGA
>NZ_JAAHHX010000209.1:0-3074 GCF_010672065.1 Moorena sp. SIO4A1
TCTCGCTAATGTCTACTTCAGTGAGGATGACGAATCTCTTCCCAAAGAGCATCCCAAACGTTTTTTCTTCAATCGCACTAGTGGTTTTGTTCGTGCCGATTCTTTTCCCACTGATTCGCTGATACTTCAGCTTTATAACTGGCCAGCTTTCGCACCATTTATTCAAGCTTGCCTGAAGGAAGAAAAACTATACAAATATGCCGACCCTCTTTCCTATATTGCCTTCAACGTGATTAAACCAGGACAGGAGTTTCCTTGGCACTTTGACAATAATCATGTTTCGGTAACGGTCATTACTCAAGCTCCAGAGAAAGGGGGGATATTTGAGTATTGTCATAATATCAGATCGAGCCATGATGAGAATCATGATGGTGTGATGAAGGTACTCAAAGGCGATCGCACTCCGGTCACCTCTTTGAATCTAAGACCAGGGGATCTGCAAATTTTCAAAGGTCGCTATTCCCTGCATCGCGTAACAAAAGTGGAGGGGTCTATTCCACGCTACACCGCAGTCTTTTCTTATACTAAAGATCCACAAATGTATAGCAAAGTATATCGCAGCCTCCAACTTTATGGTAAGGCACTACCAACTCATTATCAGTTGGATAAAACCGATATGAGAACGGATGGTTTAGAAGATTAAAAAGATGGCAAGCAAGACAAAAGATAATTGAGAAACTTAACAAATTAGACTGGCCTCAACTAGCGGCATAATTTCAACCAGAGACTCCTTACTTCATTGATGGTGAGTTTGTTGATGCTGTAGATGGCTAAAAATTTGAAACCATCAATGAAGCAACTGGCGAAGTTACAGCGGTTCCCGCAGTTATGAAGTACATTGGATTATAGGGTCATATTTTGCCTTTTGATCTAACACAGACAAATCAATATCCATTGAGCTTTTTTGTATATCATTACTTTTGGTTGTTGAAAGAAATATTGACTGTTGCTCTCAAGTTCGGTAGTGAAAAGCTAATTTTGCCTGTAAGCCAATCAACTCTCTGGTGTGAACCAAATCAATTACCTACTTTCTCGCTTTTGAAAAAATACCATCCCAGTTCGCCAGCTTCAACAGCTCCAGCACTCTTGCCATAGGACACACTAAGTTCCGGATATTGCTCTCGAATTCTATCAGACTGAATCGCATAAGATTTCTGCATATGTTGGCTCAAATCTGTCGCTTCCAGCACCTTAAAACCTGCCGCACTCAGGTTATCTCGATAGGATTCAGGGGTAAAAAGATTATTAACAAGTAACCGCTCGTAGAGGTGCTTGCGAGTGGATTCACTAATATCCATGGTTGGGGTAGTTAAGTCATCAAAAACAAACCGTCCTTGGGGTTTTAAGACTCTGCTAATTTCCTTGAGTGCCAAACCTCGTTCTTCAATATGTAGGAGAGTTCCTTGACTCCAAGCATGGGTAAAGGATTCATCTGGGAAAGGCAAATCGAGGATTGATGCTTTCTCGAATGAAAGATTTAGTGAAGGATTATCCTTCGCTTTTATTTCGCAGTTGCGGATATGAGTGGCACTAAGATCGATTCCTACAACCTCACAACCCTTTTGCTGAGCGATCCAGACGGCAGCTTTACCGTTTCCACAACCTACTTCCAGTACCCGTGACTGAGCAGAAATTCCACTGTGTTCTAACATATATTCATTCCAGCGATCGCAGCCACGCAGAAAGTCTTCATAGGTGTGGACTTCATCTAAGTTGTCGAAATATCCCCAATGCTTGCTGCCATCTGGGTGCCAGGAAATCCGATAGCGATCATCTGAGTTATCGTAATAGCTTTGGGTATCAGCTTCTGTAAATTTTTTTGTCATCATAACCTCCTAGTCGTTTATAGTTGGATTTTGTTAAAACTCTTAGCTGCTTAACTTTTCACAGAGGAAGAACCACCAACCTACATCACCAGCTTCCACAGCAGCAGCACTTTCCTGATAAGACCTACTTAGTTTTGGATATTGCTGTTGAATGATTGCAGACCGAATTTGATAACATTTTTGCATATGTTGACTTAAGTCCATAGTCTCTAACAGCCTGAGACCTAAGTCGGTAAGATAGTTTTTGTAGAAGTCAGGGGTAAACATATCATTAACGATCAGCCGTTCGTATAGATGTTTTTGGGTAGAAATATTGATTTTTGATACTGGTGTTACTAGGTCATCAAAAGCAAAGATTCCCCCTATTTCCAGCACACGATAGATCTCTTGGAGTGCTAGCTGGCGTTGGTGAATATGGTAGAGAGTTGCTTGACTCCAGACATGGGTAAAGGAACTGTCATAAAAAGGTAGATCCGTTGCTGATGCTTTATGAAAGGATAAGCGTAAGGATGGATTTTTCTTGGCCTTTTCTGTGGCATTGTTGATGTGAGTAGTACTTAGATCTACCCCCACTACTTCACAACCCTTCTGCCGGGCAATCCTAATAGCCGCATTACCGTTTCCACTACCTATTTCTAGAACTCGGGAGTCAGCAGTAATTTGGCTTTGAGAGAGCATATATTGATCCCAGCGTTCACAAGCCTCGGCAAAATCCTCATAAGTACAGGAGTCATCTAAGTTATCGAAATATCCCCAATGCTTGCTGCCATCTGGATGCCAAGAAATACGGTAGCGCTCGTCCGAGTTATCATAATAGGCTTAAGTATCAGCTTCTGTAAATTGGTTTGCCACCATATGATCAACACCCTCTGTATACTAGTAGTTAACTCAAAACTTTGAGCGAACGAATACCTCAAGACGTTTCATGCCTTTTTCAATGGTTTCTGTATCTGTAGCGTAGGAAAGGCGGATATGATCGTCAGCTCCAAAAGCAATTCCTGGAATTGCTGCCACTTGCTGTGACTCTAACAGGCCATTGCAGAATTCTTCAGATTTTATCCCTAGTTGGCTGATGTTGGGAAACAGATAAAAAGCTCCATTTGGTTTGGGACAGGTTAAACCAGGAATCCTATCAAGGCACTCTAGCATAATCTGACGACGTTGGGCAAAGGTTTGTCGCATCTGTTCCACACAGTTTTGAGAACTAGATAAAGCCGCGATCGCTCCATACTGAGAGAAGGTACATAC
>NZ_JAAHHX010000021.1:0-1287 GCF_010672065.1 Moorena sp. SIO4A1
TCCTCGGTGGGCAGTGCTTGACAAACGATTCATGTGCTGGCAGCTTTGGTAGCCACTGCCCACCTACGATTAATCACAAGCTTGATGTAGGGTGGGCAGTGCTTGACAAACGATTCATGTGCTGGCCATAGCTTTGGTAGCCACTGCCCACCGAGGATTAATCACAATAGTGCCAGATCTTAAATTAACTGCTACTACTAGCTAAAGATGGCACCAACTCCTCTTGTTCCTGCCAACCTTTTGGC
This sequence comes from Moorena sp. SIO4A1, assembly GCF_010672065.1. Classification (NCBI taxonomy): domain Bacteria; kingdom Bacillati; phylum Cyanobacteriota; class Cyanophyceae; order Coleofasciculales; family Coleofasciculaceae; genus Moorena; species Moorena sp. SIO4A1. The sequence continues at coordinate 246 of NZ_JAAHHX010000021.1, forward strand.
CAAAGTATACGATCAGCACTAAAGTGAAGTGGATCATTGTCTGGCCAAGGAGCATCAATTGGTTCCTCAATCAGAACAAATTCGCCATTGTCAAAAGGGTTACCTTCGGCGCGATGCTTGATTTCAACTCGTTCCCGAATACCCTGTTTTTCCTGAGTAAGAGCGCGGTGGTGACAGTAAGGATTATTCCCTCTGCGGTCAAAGAAAACATGAGCAGTCCAACTGCAGCCACCACGACACAGTTGAGCAAATTCACAACTCTTGCAGAAACCCCACAGATGGTCTGTCCCTTTAGGAGTATCAGCTCCTAGATTAAACCGCAACTCCTCCGTCTCTTCGATAATTTCACGTAGGGAGTGGTCTCGGATATTACCTCCAGTGTAGGCGGAAGTCGGCAATGAGGGACAACCTTTGATAGCACCATCGGCTTCGATGCCTAAGCTAGATAGTCCAGCATTGCACCCCTGCCAAAATGCCCAAGGATTATCCTATATTTGGATTAATTACACCTCTATTCACCCAGCTAATTTTAGACCGAGTGGTGGTGCAGCGCTCTGGGCTAACCTTAATGGCGGTGGGGTTAGGGCTGCTGATATTTAGCCTGTTTCGAGTGGCAATGATGGGGTTGCGGCAATATCTACTAGACCACACGGCTAATAAAGTAGATGCAGCACTGATTGTAGGATTTATTCGCCATACACTGCGGTTGCCTCTTTCGTTTTTTGAGTCCCGCTATGTTGGTGACATTATATCACGGGTTCAGGAAAACCGCAAGATTGAGCGGTTCCTGACCGGTGAAGCCTTATCAATTCTGCTGGATTTAGTAACGGTATTTATCTATGTAGGATTGATGGTTTGGTACAGCTGGAAAATGGCGTTATTGGCCTTAGTAATTGTGCCGCCATTCTTATGGCTAGCATTGATTGCAACACCGTTTTTACGCAGGATTTCCCGAGAAATATTTCAATCGATGGCTAAAGAAAATAGTTATCTAATTGAAGCGCTTTCCGGTGTAAGTACGGTAAAATCAACCGCAGTATAA
>NZ_JAAHHX010000210.1:0-3056 GCF_010672065.1 Moorena sp. SIO4A1
GCCACTATTGATGTGTAGCCGTAATCGGCCAGAATTGGGATGAAAACCTCTCTGGGTAAGGGAAAAAGGTCAATTGCCTGAAAGTGAATACTTAATGATATACGCCTCCAAGGTGAATCGCCCTCCCCATCTAGGTTGATCGGTGATTGGATTGCAAGATTTTGTCAAAGTCCCGCTATCTGGTATTTGATTCATGACTATAACTCATCCTTACTGGTTTAGGACAACCAAGAGCATCAAGCTTTATTGGTCCTCCTCACTATAATTAATCACTCCAAAAATTGAATTTTTATACAATTTTATGTAAAGTTTTGTAACGAATATCATGGTCATCACCCAGGCAATTCAACCTATGAATGCTAAACTAAACCACGATTAGGATTAAATTAAACATATGGAGTTTGCTTGGGGAGAACTGGTTGAGGAAATTTTGCTTTTGCGATCGCGTAGCGTGACCTACGGTCAATCGCCTTTGGCGGGCTCTTCGAGCCATCGCATAACCTTTGTCCCCGACAGGAGATCAATCTGCTAGATTAATTTGCCTTGCAATTAAGTAGCCAAAAAGCGGGATAAAAACGGATTTTTTAGGGTATAATGGACACAGATGCCAACTAGCGTGAGCGATGCCTAATCGCCAGAAAAAATCAGGTACAATTAAGAAGCTCTCAACCCAGGTAGTCCCAGTAATTGGGATGTCAATGACGGTTGAAGCTGAGCTTTTTGCCATGATGGATCGTTTAGGCGTAGTTCGCTCTGAGTCCTATAACAAGCTGGGCAGCGTCAGTCATTGGGGACTTGATTGGAGGAAAGCTTATCCAGAAGTCAGAGCTTTTAGGACTCCAGAGTCTTTAGGGTTGCCATCCAAGCTAATGGAATGGACGGTTAGTGATGTCGCTAAAGCCATTAGTGCCCAACAAGCCGCTTGTATTGAAGCATTAGGAAAAATTCTGCATAAACAATTTCCAGGCAAAGAGAACGAAAAACGACGTTCTCAGTGCTACAAGCAATTATCGAGTTCTAGTTTTCTAGAGGATCCATTTCTACATCGAATTGTCAGGAAAACTTTTCAGCGTGGCCATTCTTGGGTAAATAATCAAATAGTCTACCAACAAAATGGTTACTCCTGTAAGCGAATATCTAGACACACTTATCAGTTAGAAATGGCGGGATTACGTAGAGGGAAACGGAATCGAATTCTCGTAAGGTCTAATCGAAAAATAACTGGACAGATTAGACTAATTCACAATCAAGATTTCCAGCGTTTTGAAATCCATTTTTTGGTTGAGCATGGAACTGTCAATATTGCCAAGGAAAGTCGTTTTCTGGGCGTAGATAAGGGTTACACAGAAGCGTTTTACGATTCAGATGGCCGTGCCCATGGTCTGGGCTTAGGCAAATTGGCAAGTAATAAGTCTGATAGAATTACTCAGAAAAACCGCCATCGTGGAAAATTGTGGGCACTGCATCGAAAGTTAAAAAAAATCGACCCGGCCAAATCAGCTCGCATACTAGAAAATAATCTGAGCCGAAAAACGGAAAATCGTCGCTACAGAAAAGACCAGGCAGGAATTATAGCCATTATAGGCGCTGCAAGTAGGTCACTTTTTAATGGGGAATCATTGAAAGTCTTCGCAGAAGATTTAACCGAACCAATCAAAGGGAAACGTCAATCATTAGCAATGTCTCGAAAATTGAATAGCTGGATGAAAGGAGCTATTCGAGACTCTTTACAAAAATGGGCTAACTGGACTGGTTCAGTAGTTTTAGAAATTCAGCCAAGCTACACGTCGCAAGTTGACTCCGTAACTGGCACCCTGTTAGGGGTCAGGAAAGGGGACACCTTTACCAGATTTAATGGGGTCGTGTTGCAGGCTGATCACAATGCTGCACGGAATATTCTTGGTCGTGGTACAGATCACGAGATCTCCCGGTATACGAAAAGGGAAGAAGTCCAAGCAGTATTGTTGCGTCGTACCGCGCGTTTCCTGGAAGGTATGGACTTGAGTTTAGCTGATGCGGTTAAGCTAGGATGGCTTGATTCTAAGCATAGCAGAACTCAAGCTTTTAGGGATCTCCTTGCCGGGATGCAAGGAACGCTTAGATAGTGAGTGGAAGGTTCGACTCCAGTTACTGCTTGACCACTCCTCACTCAAGCAACAATAAATTGACCTTGACCGATTTATCCGGGTTTACCCCGATTAATCACGGTTTAAGAGTATCCCTGATTAAAGCTCCCGTATCATTGGCACTGATGCGCGAACCCAGTTCTATCACATAGGTAGCTGGATTAGGAATTGCCCCTTTTTTGGTGGTGTAGTCATGGGTAACGGTAATCCCATGAACAGTTTTAGCACGACTAACCACCTCAGTACTGTAGAGGTTACGTGCCTCATTAATAACTTGAGTGGATAAGGCGGAATACTCTAGTGCGTGGGATTAAATTAGATCCATAGATAGACGAGACATGCTTGAGAGGGCAATTCCCACTCCCAGGCAAAACATGATCGTTAGAACCAGGATTATTCTCTGAAAAATTAGCTTTAGTAACCAGTGCCATAATTTAAAAATTAGGTGTCGCATCCCATAGAAACCCCAACCGAAAAGCGTGTTATTCAAAATCCCTTTCACCCCTGGTTGAGAACACAATCTCAGAGGTGATAGTTATAGAGTTCCCTGAAATGCTGCCAAAACCTAAATTTCCCTTGCCATTAGGACTAATACCTAATAGTTAATCGAGCCAATTTGAAAAATCCTGGTAAAATTTATCAAGAGACAACAACTGAATTCTCGGGTCATTACAAGCAAATTCTTGCTCAGTTTTTGTGTTGTAGCCCCAATCAGCTAGATAGAGTTTCACCGCTTTGAGGTCTGGCTGCTGTTGCACAGATTGAAGGGTCTTGATCCGATCTTCCACAAACCATAGTGTTACAGCTTCCCCTGGAAAAGTTTCAATTAATTGTCGTAGGGTTTGATGTTTGGGTCGTTTGGACTCCTTGCCAATAATTCTGTCTTGTGGTAATTTAATACCTTGTTGCAGCAATAGTTGTTTGATGAAG
>NZ_JAAHHX010000211.1:0-3053 GCF_010672065.1 Moorena sp. SIO4A1
TGGGAGGTTTTCAGGGCAGTGCTAATAGCAGCACTGAAGTAGTTGGTAATTTTTCAGTACGAGCTAATCAAAAATTCTCTTTCAATTTTTCAGCAGCTTTAGAACTGAACGCCAAAGAAATTGAAAATTCCAATCGGGAATATTCTGAGGCTAACTCGGGGACATTTTTTTTCCTGTTGAATACTGATCAGATGAATCAGCCCAAGATTATCGATTCCTTTGCCATCTCTGGTGATTTAAATTCTTCCGATAAAATTGGAAATATATATTTTTAATCTATATCTTTTGACTCTAGTTATAACGTCAAAGTGAACTCTCCCAAAGAACGTTTTGATATTGATGGCAACAATGGTATAGATTTCGTCAAGGCTTCACTTACAGGCACTTATGAGCGCACCTTTAGTCGCAATACTAATCTGACGTTAGTGGAAATTAATCAAAGTGCTGTTAAATTATTAGGAGATACTTTAATTGACAACTTAGGTAATGATGTTCGCTACGGCACGATCTGGAATGATGAACTCCGTGGCACTAACAGCAATGACAAAATTTATGGCAGCCTAGGTAATGATTCCCTCTATGGATTTGATGGGAATGACATTTTAGAAGCTGGTCAAGGTGATGATAAGCTATATGGGAACTCTGGTAGCGACAAACTCCATGGCAGCTTTGGTAATGACACTCTTAAGGGTGGCTCGGGCAAGGACATGATGTATGGTGGCTCTGGTCAAGACATGATGTATGGGGGCACTGGTAATGACACAATGTATGGAGGCATTGATGATGATACCATCCAGGGTGGCTCGGGTAACGATTTCATAGCTGGGGATGCTGATCACCAAAACAACAATGTTAGTGTTTACCGTGGGCATCAATATCTCCTAACTTCTGTTGCTGGCACCTGGGACGAAGCTCAAGCTGAGGCAAAGCGTTTAGGTGGTAACCTGGTAACGATTAATGATGCTGCTGAGCAAACATGGCTGTTTAACAAATTTGGTTCTAAGGAACTGTTTTGGATTGGCTTAACTGACAGCTCAAGAGAAGGTAATTGGAAGTGGGTCAGTGGTGAGTCAGCAACTTATCGCAATTGGTCTCCAGGAGAACCCAACAACTCCACAATCTATGGAAGTCAACCAGAAGGTGAAGACTATGCCGTCATGGGTTGGGGCGATCGCGCCTGGAATGATTTAAGCGATCGCGATCCTTGGCATAATAATCTGCGAGGCGTGATTGAGATCAATCAGCCCAGTACTAAAGATACCATAATTGGTGGAGATGACATTATTACTGGTGGTCGCGGTAGTGATACCTTAGTAGGTGGCAGTGGCGCAGATAAATTTGTGTTCAAACGGAATGAGAGTTTGTTAACCGGTGAGTTTGATGTCATCAAAGACTTTGAAGTGGGTGTCGATAAATTTGAATTCCAAGGCTGGGGTAATGTTAATGCCTCCAGGTGGTTCAATAATGAAATATCCCAACGTGGGATTATTGATACTCAAGATGGTGCTCTTTTCCGTTCTGATTATGGTGGAACTGTTCTGTTTAAAGATGTGAGTGTAGTAGATCTCAGCTACTCTGACTTTAGATTTAGCTAACCCCCAATTCTAGAAGAAGCTGAGTGCTCAGTACTCAGTACTCAGTACTCAGTGCTGAGCGTACGTCATTGCTGATAAATAAATGAAAAGAAGTGATTGCCTGTTTTCTCGTCCAAAAACAATCAGCCAAAATGGCGATACTTTTGGAAGATAGTTATTTATGATAGTGGTGGGCTTTATGCTTTCCATCAAAAGCTCAGATCTGGCTTTGGGTAAAGAGGGTGGTAGCCCAATCCATGGTCGGTTAAGCAAGGGTCAACTGTCAACAGCAAAGTAGGTCAACTACCTACTATTTCAACTACCTACTAGAAGAAGCATGGCAAGAGGATGAACTTCTGCTATAAATTCTGCCACTAGAGTCTCTTTTGACAGTAACCTCTTGAATAATGGTTACTTTATCCCCAGAGGCACTTGCTGTACTTTCGGCTTGGACTACAACCGTACCATCTGGTGAAACTATCCATTTTCTGATTGCCTGGGAACGTCTCATGGTTACATCACTCTAGTTAGTTATTTTAGTTAGTTATTTTAGTTAGTAATTTTAGTGATGAGGTAAATTGAATTTACTTACCCCTGCTCCCTGAGCCGTTCGCGTCTGGCTCTGCCAGTAAGCGTGGCCCACGGCCTCAGTCCCTAAAACCAATAATAGCATTGGGATTATTCCCCAGTATTGATGGTACTAATTTCACTATGGATCATATAGTTAACTTCACTATTGAGCCACTCTTGAAACATACCCTGTAAAATTTCTTTAGACTTTTCTTCGGTTAATTCAGCTGGAATAAATTCTTCAACTAAGAAAAGATGGTATCCTTGTTCGGTGTGCAGAGGATGAGTCACTTCTCCTGGCTGAACACTAAAGATAACGGCAGCTATCTCAGGCTTAAAACTCCAGCGAGGCAACTTTCCTTCATAGCCACACCGTCGCTGCCTTTCTGGGTCTATATCATAGAAATGAGCAGCTTCATAAAAACTGATTTCTCCTTCCTCAATCTGATAGAAAAGCTCCTGAGCAATTTCCTCAGAATCCACCAGAATTTGATAAACCAAAACTTGCTCAAAGTCCAGTCGATTTTGAGCAAAGCTTTTTTCGACATGCTTAGAAAATAAGGACTCAGCAAGCTTTTGGGCAAGCAAGCGATCGCTAATTCCCGCTTCCCAATCCTCTGCTGTCACCATCTGATCTGCCAGCCAGGCCAATGTTTCTGCTGCTTTTTCCAAACGATTGGCATAACGGATCTCATCCGCCTGAGCTTGCACGTCTTCTGGTGAGACTGTTATCCCTCTTTCTTCAGCCGCTTTATTGATAACTCGTTGATACAAAACTTTTTGACAGATGCCCTTGAGATGCATCTCCTTTTTCAAGGAGTACATAATTTCCTCTGGAGTCACCGATGCTTTGGAAAGATCAACCATTACACCCGATTATTAACTATAACTGGAACTACTTACAGTCTT
>NZ_JAAHHX010000212.1:0-3049 GCF_010672065.1 Moorena sp. SIO4A1
GCAGTTATAGCGCTAGTGACGAACTCAAGCAAGAACTAAAGCAGCACGTGGTCAAAGAAATTGGTGCGATCGCACGTCCTGGTGACATTCGCTTTACTGATGCTTTGCCCAAGACTCGTTCCGGAAAGATTATGCGTCGGCTATTGCGATCGCTAGCTGCAGGTCAAGAGGTTGCTGGAGATACCTCCACTCTAGAAGACCGCAGTGTTTTGGATAAGTTACGGGAAGAGGCTTGAAAACCAGGCTTCAGGTAAGCTATTAGCTATCAGCTATCAGCTATCAGCTGATAGCTTACACCTAATTATCTAACTGAACAGTGCCATCAATGGTGTTGATCGTAATCAGATCGCCATCTTTAATCACAGAAGTAGCCGAATGGGTTCCGACAATACATGGTATGTTCATTTCCCGAGCCAAAATCGCTGCATGAGAGAGCATTCCTCCTTCATCGGTCACTATAGCACTTGCCAGCTCTAGAAGATACCATGTATTCAACTGTGCCATTGCGGTCACAAGAATATCACCTTTGTGGAAATTCTTCTTGAACTCCCTTACCTGAATCACATTATTACATCCTAAAATCCGTGCCCTTCCCCTCACTAAATTTATACCTCTCCTGTTGGCAACAATGCCTTTAAGTTGGGACGAATCAGTGCATTCCTTAACTTTTTTCCTGTATAACTTCTCTGCTTCTTGGCCATAGTAATAGGCCATTTTACCTTTCGACCATAACCCTAACATACCAGACTTCCGCTCTATCTTATCCGCTTCACTCAACTTTTCTCCGGTCTCTATGATCCGAAAAATATCCTGAATATGATAGTAACGATTTAAGTCTTCAATGCTTTCACCGGTTCTCCTACAGATTTCTTCAAACAAGGGAATCAGATGATAATCCATTCCTGCCCAACAGCCTTTCAGCGTTGGACGAAAAGAGCTAGCAGCTTGCAGGCAATCAACAAGGTTAAGATGGATGTCTTTCCCCTTTAAAATCGACTTGTGTTTTTCTTTTAATTGCTGTTTTTTCGATACAATATCTTTAGCATTTTGCTGCCCATGACTATCGTAAAAGCGCTGATTCAGGGTTTTAAGAACTTCATCATAAGTGAAGTGACCCATAATAATCCAGGGATATTTTTCAGCATGTTTCAAAAGCCTTTCTCTGGAAAAGGAATGTTTGAGCAACTCCCACCAATCAAGCTGTTCCAAATTACTTATATCTAATTGAGTGGGCAGACTTAAGATCTGTAATTCCTCATCGCAAAAGTAGTGGGAAAGTTCCTGTATCAGTACCTCAGTTGCCAGAGGACCGCTGGCTTTATAGTAACCGACTGTGAAGCTGAAAGTATCAATTACTCTATTAAAAATTTGACTGATATTGGAGTCAGAGATTTCCGAAAAGGAAAGATTTTTTAATTGGTGATACAGCTGTTGATGTCTGTCCACACATTTGCTAGCTACCTTTTCAAGTATTCGCCGATAATCAGATTGTAAATAAACGTCTCCTCTTTTTCTGGCTTCCTTCACATCTCTTTTAGAAATGTAAGCAGAAGAGTTTCCATTTATTGTGTAGATTAATACATCGTCTATTTGATTCCAGATAATATCCCTGTATGTGTATAAAATATACAACCGAGAATCAATAGCCCATTGGGATTCATGGTCAGACCACCAAAATTCGTACCCACCAATCTGCCCTGATGGAGCCTCAACTAATGTCGAGGAATAATCGGTTACCTGAGGAGGAGTATTTAATTGAGATACGGGACGGCTTTGCAAGATATAAAATTGTTCATTTGCCCAAGCCCATTCAACGTCAACCGGAATGCCATAAATTGATTCAATAGCAGTAATGTATCTAGTCAGGTCAATGATTTGTTGATCATTCAATTTGGGATTGACACTTCCAGCCTCACCAATATCTGCTGAGCGGATTCCACCATCACTCGCCTTTTGAACGAGAGTTTTTTGAAAAGATACGGACTTATCAAGAATTTGAAATGTGGACTTATCTACCCTGTAATTATCAGGAGTAATAGATCCGGATACCACACCCTCTCCCAAACCAAGTGCTGCCTCTATAATAATTTCATTGCTTTTCCGGCTAACAGGATTAATAGAGAAAGCTACTCCAGATATCTCACTTTCTATCATTCTTTGCACAATAACTGCCATCCCCAAGTCCGGTGAAGTATTTGATTGAATTCTAAAATAATCAATAGCCCGTTTGCTAAATAAGGAAGCCCAGCAGCGTTGAATATTAGTCCATAAATCTTTCCTTTGAGTATTTAAAAAGGTTGACATAATACCAGCCCCAGCAGCATGGGCTTGATCTTCTTCAACTGCACTAGAACGAATCGCTACAAAATCTGCATCTGCGAAAAGTTTACCATAATAATTATCAATTGTCCTCCGAAGGTCTGCGGGTATGGAAGATGAAAGGATTTGTTCATGAAGTTGCTGAGCAATTTTTTCTGCCATCTCCCATTGGCCTGCTGCTAATTTTTCTTTGAGTTTAATCCATGTACCATTGAGGCCAGAGGCAGTAAGAAAATGTTGAAAAGCCGAAGTGATAATCACAAATCCTTCGGGTACCTGAAAAGAATGCTTTGTTAACTCCCCTAATGATGCTCCTTTTCCACCTGCTATAGGTCGATCAGAGATTGACAGTTGATTAAATGGCTTAATGAAATCCATGGTAATATCAAATCTATTAATGTTTACTCTTTTAGTTACTATTTTATTTACTCTTTTACAACAATGGGAATCATGGCTGTATTGTGTTGAAAGTATAAACAATCAGTAGGTGGAGAAACTTTGAAGATGATGATCCCCTTAATATCGTTTTCTGGAACACCTGCTTCAATAAGATAAGGAACTTGAGTTTCATTGAAAAGAGCTTCCCAGGAATCGTATCTATTTTTGAGAACTCCTGTTGACGTCAAATTACAATAGCTTAAAATTCCACCCTTCTTAAGCAGGGGATAAACCTTTTTGATAAATGGAAATTGGTGGGTGTGTTGTTCATCTGCATTCAAAGGATAAGTAT
>NZ_JAAHHX010000213.1:0-3021 GCF_010672065.1 Moorena sp. SIO4A1
GCTCTAGGTAAGTCTTGGCGATTGAGGTAAATTAATTTAAGATTCATTAACATTCGTGCCAACAGCTGCCGATTACTAACCGGTGCTAGGAAACGTGGTTGTAGCGTTACCGGATGCCCATAAATTTGGGTTAGTCGTTCCTCGCAGTCTTGTTCAAATAAAATCTCACCGCCATCGAAAGAATCCACAAAGATACCCACCTGCTCAAACTGTGGGCGAATTAGGAAATGCCCTGGCATCCCAATACCAACCATGGGAAAATCAAGGCGTCGAGCGACTTCCAGGTAAACCACGGAAAGAGTAATCGGAATACCTGTGCGCCGATCAATTACCTGATTGAGGAAACTATTACCGGGATCGTAGTAATCACTCCTATTACCCGAATATCCTAGGTCATCATATAAATACTGATTAAGAGTTTTAATTACTCGGAGAGGATAGCGTTCCTTTGGCAAGCGCTCTTCTACTTCAGATGCCATCACATCTAAGGCATTGAGGTAATCATCAATAGCCAGATCCGGATATTCTTCCTGAGCGATATAAAGCGCTGCTTTTGCCAAATGAATTTGGTCATCTGGCTGATTTATTTCTGTGTAAAACCCTTGACGCCCTGAGGTAAAGTCCATCTAAAATTCCGTCAGCTACTCTGATTATATAGTATTTTTATTTGAGATCTAAATATAATATTGATATAAAAAGGGACTAGGGAATAGGGAATAGGGAACAGAGAATAGAAAACAGGGAATAGGGAATAGGGAACAGTGTCAAGATATACGAGGATTTTTTAGTGTTATGATAAAGCTCCGAAGTTCTTTGTTTCCTTTCATCACAATTCATCTATAGTATGATTTTTTCTATTGCATAGAACTATCACTGTTCACAATTTAAATAGGATTGCTATAGAACTCCAAAAGTTGTTCTAAGTAGCTGGACAAAAATAAACCTCGCTTCTTGATTCAGTCGCTCATGGGGGAAACCACGGCAGTCGCTCATGGCGCATGGGTCTGTGTGCGGAACCTGCGTCCGCACCTGTCAGCCATGCAAAGCGCGAGTGGGGGAAACCCCCGCATGAAGGCTTAGGTGCGCTTTCCGTAGGCGAATTAAATTCGCCACGGGTCGCACCTCTGCATCGCTCTCCAGCCCGGTGGGAACCCCCGCATGAAGGCGCTGCCTCCCCAAGACCGCGCTGCATCGCTATATTAACTTGTGTAAAGTTGCCAAAAATCCCTCTGCTCCCTGCTCCCTGTTCCCTGTTCCCTGTTCCCTGTTCCCTGTTCCCTGTTCGCTATTTCAACAGTTAATTTTACTTTTGTCCGACTACTTAAAATGTTCAAGAACAAGAAAAGTCTGTTTCGCCAAGAATCACTTGAACGGCTATCTTCCCCAGAACGGCTGGATCAGTTGATGCAAGTGGTTAATCCTAGGGATTGGCTACCGTTAGCGGCTTTGGGGGGTTTGGTGTTTTTGGCTGTGATTTGGAGTATTTTTGGACGGATTCCCATCACTGTCACCGGTCAAGGAGTACTAATCCGTCCTCGGCGGCTAGTACAGTTTCAGTCCACTATATCTGGACAGTTGGACTCTCTAAATGTCGGGGAGGGGCAATGCTTTGAGAAAAATGATGTACTGGCAACCATTGACCCATCTGAACTCAAAAAGCAGTTACAGCTGCAACGGAGGAAACTAAGTCAATTGCAGGTACAGGATAGAGATAGCAATTTAATTTCAACTCAGCTAACCCAACTGGAAACGGATGCGATCGCAAAGCAGCGAGCTAGCTTACAGCAACGGTTGCAAGATGCCATGGCTCTGACTCCTGTACTAAAAGAGAAAAACTTTACTGCGATCGCTCGACAGCGTCAAAGTCTAAACCAACAGCTGCGGGATGCCATGGCTCTGACTCCAGTATTACAGGATAAGGGATTGAAAGCGATCGCACAGCAGCGCCAAAGCTTAGAACAACGGCTCAGGGATCTTATAGCTCAAGTCCCAGTTTTCAAACGGAGATGGCAAAAGCGTCAGGAACTGTCGGCGGTAGGGGGAATTGCCGAAGATGCTGTTTTACAAGCGGAACAAGAGTATCGCCAAGCCGTGCAGAGTATCTCGGAGCTGGAAGCACAGTTGAAGCAACTGGATGTTAGTGAAACTGAAACAGAAGGCACATACGTACAGAATCTCAGTACGATTAGTGAGATTCAAGTAAAGTTAGAGGAACTCAGTGTTCGAGAAACTGAGGCGCAACAAAAATATTTGGATAATCTTAATACCATATCCCAAATCAGAGCACAGTTACAAGAGTTGGATACCAAGGAAAAACGTTTAGACCAACAGAATTTGGAAAGTTCTAATCAACGAAGCAATCAGATTCAGGACGTGAAGCTAGAAATTGCTCGACTGGAAAAGCAACTGGCAGACAAGAGTAAAATTCTGAGTCCTTACGCTGGGTGCGTTGTCGAAATTGCTGCTGTTAGGGGACAAGTGGTTCAACCCGGAACCCAGCTCGGCACCATGACAGTTAAGGGACAAAGTGATGGCATGGAGGGCATTACCTATTTCTCGGTCAAGGACGGGAAAAAGATTCAACCGGGAATGCTGATTCAAATTACACCGGATACAGTCAAGCGACAACGATTTGGTGGCATTGTGGGCAAAATTACTTCAGTTTCACCCTATCCTGTAACTCGCGAGGGAGCAGCTAGTGTAGTTGGGAATCCAGAAGTAGTAGATAATCTGATCGGTCAGGGGGGAGCAATGATAGAAGTCTACGCTCAATTAGAAGCAGATTATACCACGTTTAGTGGCTACCAATGGTCATCTTCCGATGGTCCAGACTTGAAAATTTCTGCCGGAACTACTACCACCGCTAGGGTGAGAGTAAAAGAGCGTGTGCCGATTAGCTTTGTCTTGCCGATTTTGCGGGAATGGAGTGGGATTTATTGAAGGTTTAAAGGTTTAATGTTGAAAGTTGAAAGTTGAAGGTTGAAGGTTGAAAGTTGAAAGTTGAAAGTTGAAAGTTGAAAG
>NZ_JAAHHX010000214.1:0-3020 GCF_010672065.1 Moorena sp. SIO4A1
TTCACGTTTATATTTTGCTAGTACGGTGAAATTCCGGCAAGAAAGAGACGGGGTATATCCTACGACTATGGTACAGGCAAGTAACGCAGCAAAAAGTAGTGATTTATTGCCCTGATTTGTTTGGTACAACCACTCCGAAAGCTAGTTAAATTAAAAGTAAATCCACAGGTTGACTTTTTGAGTTAATCCGTTCGCGTAGCGTGGCCATAGGCCAGGGATGTAGGGCAGTTTTGAATCTGTCAAACGATATGGTCTGAATTACCTTTCTAGATCGTATTGTAAGCATCACGTTCGCGAAGCGAGTCCAAAGGACTCAGCGCGGTTTCAACCCGCGTAGTGATATCAGCTTAGAATCCACGCGGTTTCAACCCGTGGAGAATTCAAGTTCATGTAGCCACCGTCTACGACTAGGTCAACCGCCGTCATATAAGAAGACTCGTTGCTAGCCAGAAAAACGACCGCTTGGGCAATTTCCTCCGGTTTTCCTTCTCGTTCGCGTAGCGTGGCCCAAAGGCCATGGAGCGGCGCAGCTTCCTTGACAGCTTCGATGAAGCCTTCAAACGCGCCATCCGGCAGGCCGAGTTTGCTCTCAAAGTTTGTGCGAACGATACCAGGGCTGACAGCATTGACGCGAATTTGGCGGGGAGCCAGTTCAGCAGCTAGGGAACGGGCAAAGGAGCGAACAGCGGCTTTGGTGGCAAAGTAAAGGCTGCCCATCGGCACTCCTTTCTCGTTTACCGCTGACGCATTCAAAATAATGCTGGCTCCTTCATTCAACAAGCCGACTAATTTCTGAACTTTGACATACTCACCGCCGAAGGAAGAACGGTGATTCTTGACAGATCATCGAGCTGTGCTGCCGTTCGCGTAGCGTGACCTACGGTCTCAGCAGTCTTACCATCTCTCCTTGCCCGTTTATGGTCGTGCCGATGCCCCATGCCGACCTTTTCTATATTTTTTGCAGCGTTGACGTCTCTGTCTTGTTCAGTACCGCAGCTCAAGCAAAGCACAGAACGTATAGACAAATCAAGCTTTCCCCATTTGAAGCCACAATCCGAACAAACCTGACTGGTGGGTTCCCAGCGGCTAATAACCCTGAAGTCCCTTCCGTACTTGTCGGATTTGGCCTTACAAAGAGTTCTAAATTCAGCCCATCCTTGCTGACTTATGGCTAAGCGCTAACTTGCGATTTTTGATCATTCCTGATACATTCAGATCTTCTAGGACTATTACTTGGTTCTCGACAACAGTCTTGGTTGATAGTTTATGCAGGAAATCTTTTCTTTTATTAGCTATATTGTTATTTATCTTGGCTATTCGTCGCCTAGTCACTTCTCTGCGATTTGACCCTTTAGGTTGCTTGGCGAATTTCTTTTGAGCTTTTCTTAATTTGCGATCGCGTAGCGTGAGCTTTGCTCAATCCAGCCTTGAGTAGTCAGGGCTATGTACTTCGCTCCCGTCACTCATTACAGCAAATGTCTTGATACCCAAGTCAATCCCAATACTTTGATTCTTGACATCGATATGAATAGGCTCAATATCTACAACAAAGCTTAAAAAATAATTATGGGCACAATCTTTGATAATAGTTACAGAGCTTGGGTCTGACGGTAGTTCTCTAGACCATATAGGTTTAACTACTCCAATCTTGGCTAAATAAACCCCATCACCTTGAATAGAGAATCCTCTCTGAGTTAATCTAGCTGACTGTTTATTGGTTCTCTTTTTGAACCTTGGCGGCCTAACTTTTCGGCCTTTTCTCCTCCCATTACAGGAATCGAAAAAGTTTTTATAAGCAGTTCCTAGATCAGCTACAGACTGCTGCAATGGAACTACAGAAACCTCAGATAACCACTTTCTTTCTTCGGTCTTTTTGGCCTGAGTAATAACCAACTTCTGCAATTCCCCTGACTTAGGAGTTTTCTGAGATTTTTTGCAAATAGCCAGGGCATCGTTCCACACAACGCGAACACAACCGAACAACCTGGCGAGGTCGCTCTTTTGTTGGTCAGTGGGATAAAAACGATACTGGTATCTGGCTTTCAATTGCTTTTAATAGATTGGTCTCTACTATGATTATATTGTAGTCTACAGGATTTGGCAATGGGATTCCGAAAAGAAAGACACAGTATTACAAATTTACAGATGCACCTGATATGTGTAACCAAGTATCGTCAAAAAATATTGACCTTGACAAGCCTTAGGTCTATCGAAAACTCGTTCAGAGAGGTGGCCAAAAAGATGAATTTTGAAATTAGAGAGTTTAATGGAGAGGCTGACCATGTACACATTCTGATTGAGCTTTGCTCACGCTACGCGAAAGAATACCCTCCAAAATTATCAATTTCTCAGATAGTTAACAGTCTCAAAGGATTGTCTAGTCGGAGATACGGAGAGAATGGCTATCCAAAACCTAATGGGAAAACGGCATTGTGGAGTTCTAGCTATTTTGCGGCTTCTGTGGGAGGAGCTTCTATTGAGGTACTAAAAGAGTACATAAATAATCAGAAAAAGCCGTCCTAGAAGGACGGGGCTTCGGCAAAGCCGACGCTACGCGAACAGACCCAAATTTTTTGGTTAAAAAGACTCCTTTAACATTGATGTCGAATTGGTTATCGTAGAAAGCTTCATCCACCTGTTCGATCGGAGCAAAGTAACCAATCCCAGCATTAGCAAATAGGATATCGAGCTTGCCAAAGGTGGCTTCTACTTGGGCAGCCAGATGATCTAGATCCGCAAGCGATGGCCAAAAGGCCACGCTACGCGAACGCACATCAGCTTTAACAGGGATAGCATTTTCCCCCAAAGCATCTGCTGCTGCATTCAGTCGCGTTTCTTTTTGTCCGGTAATAATCACCCGTGCCCCTTGGGCGATAAACTGCTTTGCGGTTTCAAAGCCAATTCCGGTAGAGCCACCAGTGATTACTGCAGTCTTATTTGCTAAGCGTGTCATAGTAATACCTCAAATCAAATATCAAAACATTGACCATTCGGTATAAGTTAGGCCAAAAAAAATTAGA
>NZ_JAAHHX010000215.1:0-3020 GCF_010672065.1 Moorena sp. SIO4A1
TTGGCTCGGCGTGTTCCTCAGCAACTGTAGCTCCTTCCCACGTACTATTAGCCCTAGGACATCCGGAAAATCTGGCTTATGCCTCCATCCGGTTTGGAATTGGACGCTTTAATACCATGGCGGAAATTAGCTTAGTGGCTGAGCATACGATCACAACGATTCAGTCTCTGCGCCAATCTCAAGCTGTCAAAATTAATTGAACAAAATTGTTGATCGTAGTCCCTAGCCATATTTTATTAGGAATCTTAACACTGAAAACTCCGCCACAAAGCGAGCGGAGATGAAAGTGTAAGCGCGACTAAAGTCGCCTAGAAAAAAAACTTGTGATGAGAGGTTGACCATTTTATAGCGCTAGACTATACTAAAAGTACAGGGTACAGGTTGAAAAACCGAGGCGCAACCGGGAGAGAAGCCCGCCACTGCTTGACCTTAAAACAGTAATGCCCAGAGGGCAGGGAAAATCCTCTTTAAAAACCCAATCATCAACCAGAAATTGGTGTGTGAACCCAGAAAAACACGCTTTAAGATAAAACGGTACGGTGGGGCACACCGGAACCAGGCGAAATGGAAGAGAAACGGACTATGCACATGCACTTCCGCTCCAAGTAGTCAAACGCTATAGTGAGAATCGCCCTCTGGGTCTACTATGAACTGAACTAGATTCTTGGTTTTGACGGGTTTTTGGTTTAGATATTGCCTATTTTTTTGGCGGCGTCAAAGATTAGGACATAGTGGTTTAAGGCGGCTCGTTGATCTAGGAATCCCCGCGCCTTTCGGGCTTTGCCCGACGCTATGCGAACAGGCCGGGGAGTGTCAAAATTTGGGTGGGGTAACCGAAACTAGCTTTTAAATTGCAAAGCGTAAGCTTCTAGGCTAAGATCACATCGGTACCACAAAGGAGATTTCGCTCCTTAGCTGAACCGCGAAAATCCCCGCACTT
Organism: Moorena sp. SIO4A1; assembly: GCF_010672065.1. Taxonomy (NCBI): domain Bacteria; kingdom Bacillati; phylum Cyanobacteriota; class Cyanophyceae; order Coleofasciculales; family Coleofasciculaceae; genus Moorena; species Moorena sp. SIO4A1. Next base: position 941 of record NZ_JAAHHX010000215.1, read on the forward strand.
TACCTTTATTGGGTAGGTGTCGTATGGGAAGCGCAGGGTAAGAGTCCCAAAGGATCTTACCAATGTGATACACTAGGAATGGTAGCGATGCAGCGAGGTCTTGGGGGTTGAGCTTAAAAGCCTTACTGGGTGTGGGGTGAAAGGTGTAGGGAATGTTCCCTAACCCCTAACCCCTAAAACCTAACCCCTGTATGACTTTCAATTGGCTTGTTACCCCGTGAAGAAATCTAGAGAAGTCCCTCTAAAGTTGCACCGACAACTCGATAATCAGAATCTTGTCGCAGCTTCATGAGAGCATTTTGGGCTCTTGGGTCATCAAAATGTCTCAAAGTTATGGCTACTTGGGCACGAATTGCATCTTTAGAGGAGTTAGCTGCTTCAAGAAGAACCTCTAAAGCTGAAGATGCTTGAGGTGTTTTTGCTAATTGCCCTAAATTAGCGATCGCTGATTCCTGAACTGTGATATCGTTCCCTTTAAGTCCCGAAATACAGAGCTTTAAAAATATTTCCGGGTGTTCAGTTACTTCTATTGCAGCAAGAATACTTTGCCTTACCAACCAATTAGAGTCTTGTTGGAATAGGTATACGAGATGGGAAATTGCCCGCTTACCATATTTAGCTAAAGAATTAGCTGCTTCAGCTCTGACATTATAATCTTTATCATGTTCGATTAAATCCAGTAATAACCCAAAGGCTTCCTCTGTTTGCTTATACCCCAAACCCATAGCAACAAAGGAACGAATTAGAAATTCTTGGTCATACATCCTTCCCTTGAGTAGGGGGACAACCAAACCAGGTTCATAGTGCCTTAATTCGGTAATAGCTTTCATCCGATTTTGAGGATTAGGGCTATTGAGATTAGTTTCAATCTGATGTAGTTCCATGGTAATATCTCAAAATGTGAATAATTTAAATTAATTGATTAGTAAACTTGGTTTTGAACTTCTGGAGGATTAGCTGCTAATCCTTGTTCAAATTAACCCTGATTCTTGTAGTAATGCGAAAATACCATCAGCCAACAGTTGGATGGAAATTGCCAAAATGAAAAAGCCTAATACTTGACTCAGAACGCGGATTCCACTTTGACCAAAAACTTTGACCAGTAGTTCACCCCAGACTAAACAGAGATAAAGTATTATCCCTAACATTGAATTCTTGTTATACTCACATCTTGCACCATTCTCAAGAAGCTTGGTTCATGTAGGGTGGGCAGTGCACCAGACAGATAATGAAGCTTGCAAAGCGCGTTGGTAGGCACTGCCCACCCTACGATTAATGACAATGGTGCAAGATCTCAGTTATAGAGATAGTTGCTCGGAATATTTCATGGCTGAATTACTATTTATTGTATAATATTTATGCATTTATAAGTTATGTTAATTGTTTTTCATATAAATTGCTAGGACTTGACACGGTAATTTAGGTAGTAAAAACCGTATAGTGTTGTTAACTTAATTCTTTTGGTTGTTTGACTTGAAGCGACCTGCGGTAAAATCTCTTTTTCGGAGATGCTTGGTGTTACGTGCAGTGACTCTCTTACGCCACATCTTGAAGCTTGAAGTAGTCATGGAACGTCGCATTAATTGAATTACGTGTTTCTCTTGGAGACCAAACTGAACCTCAATTGCCTCAAATGGTGTTCTATCCTCCCAAGCCATTTCAACAATGCGATCAATACTTTGGTTGTCTAAGTTGGATATCTTCATTAACTTATGCTGATTTTATTACAATGTATCTACGTAAATAGATTTATATATTATTTGTCGATCAACTAATTGCTAAGTAGTAATTATCTGGGTTTTAATTCCCCGTTCAATTTTTAATTGAACAGTTGCACCGGGAGCCGGTGGAGTCACTAAACCTCCCATATTTTCGTAAAGGACCCACAAAAGTCCCAGTTGGTCATCAATGGATAGGCTCTCGATAGCTTCCACCGCCTTGGAACATCAAAAATATTGGAATAAGAGGGTTTGTTAGTAGTTTTGACCATAGGATTGTTTTTTATTTTGACGTGTTATGTAACTTAATGTAACGTAATGTAAAGTTTTATTGCAACAACTTGACTTAACTAGGGAGGGGA
>NZ_JAAHHX010000216.1:0-3006 GCF_010672065.1 Moorena sp. SIO4A1
TCTCTCGCATTGTGTGTTTATGGGACACAGAAACCGGTCAACCTCTCAATATATTTGTTGGTCATACACACATAGTCTCTGAGATCGCTTTTAGCCCAGATGGCAAACAGATTATCAGTGGCAGTCATGACAACACTGTGCGGTTGTGGATAGGTTTAGATGAGCAAAATTTGTTAAAAGAGGGATGTGATAAGTTACAATTTCATCCTGACCTCGTTACGCCTCAAAAAAATAATCAAGATAATAAAGCAGGAGAAGCCTGTCTCAAGTATGCCGATTGGGAAGATAAAACCAAAGCCGAATTTATGGTGAGACAAGGTCGAGCTATTTCACAACAAGAGCCAAATCTCAAGAATGCTGTTAAAAAATTTAAAGAAGCGCAAAAACTCAATCCTGACATCGACCTGAATCCAGATACAGAGGTAATAGACAAAGATCCAACAACAGTAGCGCACTTGTTAGCCGCACAAGCTAAAGTGAGTCAGGGAGGAAAACTAGCAAGAAAGGGGAAAATAAAAGAGGCTATTTCTACCTATCAAGAAGCGCAAAAACTCAATCCTGACATCGACCTCAATCCAAATACAAGGGAAATAGATAAAGAACCAAAAACAGTAGCGCAACAGTTAGCCCCAGACTCGAAATAATCAATTCACAGTCTTTTTAAGGCAAGTAACTGGGGTTACCGGAACTTAAAGATTTTTCCAAATTCTGATCGAATGAAAATGAGGTAAATGGGTGGTGCGATGCGATTCTCCTACAGAGACGCTACGCGATGAAGCGTTTCGGCAAAGCCGACGCTACGCGAACGCGAAGCGTGGCCAAAGGCCTCAGCTTCCGCTAAAAGCGATCGCTGACCAGCCAGTTAGACTACCTAAAATTTCATTAGATAAAAATAAAATAATATTATCAAGAACTTCTACCCACGTGACTAGTGTGATCAGGAGCATTATAAATGATAATAATCAGGAATTAATCAGGAAACTCTTGAGATAATAAGGTTAATACATATTTATTTTTATAGCAATTCTACGACTTGTGAGGTAATTTCTGGTTTTTAGGGAGCAGGGACTTCGGAGCAGGGACTTCGGAGCAGAGAAGAGGAAAGAGGAACCCACCCCTAGGGCGTGTTTTCAAAGTTTTCCGCAAGATTATGTACCCCCCCAGCCCCCCTTAAAAAAGGGGGGAGCCATACTCGCTCGTCCCCCTTTTTTAAGGGGGATAATGGGGGATCTCCGAGTTTGAACCCACCCCTAACCCCTCCCAGGAGGGGAAGTGAGGGAAGAGGGAAAAAATAATGTGTACCTCATAGCTACGATAAACGCTATAACTGCTCCCTTAAAACAAAAAAACTATGTCTTACTCTATGCTTAATTTGCTATTAGCTAAATCTGTTACCATCCTAACTATTTAATTGTAACTAATTATTACAATTTTCGTAAATTATCCAGATTTTTTTGATTTTTTACTTGACAACAATCCAAGGAAATAGTTATACTATAAACATCCCAAAAAAAGCCGCGCTTTCCGGACACCAACCACGAAGCGCGGCTCTATCCCAAACTACAGTTTAGGTAACTCTATCATAATGGCAAAGAAACGATTTATACATCATCCCATCGATTATCGTGAAGCAATGGAGGGTCTTGAGCAGCTTGGACAACACAGGGAGCCAAGGGAGGAAAATTCCTATCCCTGTCCCATCACGGAACGAGAGCAAATTCTAATCCGACTGTATAGTTATTGTCAATTGGGCATGACACCGCAACGGTTCTACCAGAAGTGGGACGTAACTCACGAAGATATAGCTTTGATCTGCTCCTGTTCCGTTCACACTGTTAATGGCTGGTTTAACACTAGTCGTCGCTGTTACCCTCCCACTGCTGGTCACTTGCGCCATCTGGCGATTATGGATTTTTTATTGGAGGATTTTGAGACAATTCCGAGGGAATTATTGGATCGATTGTGTTTGAAGGAGGACAGAATGGTGAATTAAGAATTGAGAGGATATCTCCCAAGTTTTTTGATACTGAATTTTGCCCCCCTAGGGCGTGTCTTCAAAGTTTTCCGCAAGATTATGATCCCCCCCAGCCCCCCTTAAAAAAGGGGGGAGCCATACTCAAAGTCGGGTGCATCTCCTAAAAGTTGTTTGACAAGGTGGTGCGTTACGGGGCGGGCTGTCTAAACCCTGACTACGAGGCGAAAATAAGGCCCCCCCTAACACACCCTACGCAACTTTTTTACAAATATGAGATGCACCCTCAAAGTCCCCCTTTTTTAAGGGGGATTTAGGGGGATCTCCGAGTTTGAAAACACGCCCTAGTCCCCCAACTTTGGGGGAAGAGTCAATTTGCTTCTAAAAGTCCCCCGTCGGGGGATTTAGCTCACAGGGGTAGGTTTTTTACATTTGGGTAAAATATGGGACGACCGAGAGGGAGAGAAAAAGGAAAACAACGAAGAAATGATGATTGTTAACGACAAATTAAGTATATTTTCTTATCCCCCACACCCCACACCCCACCCCCTACACCCCACACCTGAGGTCAAAGTAAAAAACCTACCCTTATGAGGGGGGATTTAGGGGGCTTGGATGTAGCAAATGAGACTTTTCAGACAACCCCTAAGGATAACTTCCTGCCTGAAGTCGCACTCTTTCAAGGCGGTTGAGAATGCGATTAGCCAATTCTGTTGCCTAGTTATATTTTCCTAGGTTAGTTCATCGCGCAGAGCCGTTAAAAGTACTTGAAAGTGGAAGATTTGTTCAGCACCCAAATCAGTATCCCCTTGCAAGATACCTTCAAGTTCCCGGGCTAAGCGCGACCCTTCTGAGAAACCAAAAATACCCAAGTTTCCAGCTAAACTATGAGCTGCCAACCTCCCTTGTTCTTGATGGGAAAAATTCAGAGACCCTTCTGAGAAAACCCTAGGGACTTGCTCTAAAATAGCCAATTGATTACGGCTCTTTTCCCGGTACTTTTCCAAGCTGCAGCCATCGCTTTTAGGTGTTTT
>NZ_JAAHHX010000217.1:0-3005 GCF_010672065.1 Moorena sp. SIO4A1
CATGCCGCCAGATTGTTCCGACCCCGTTGGCATGCTCCTTTAACCAACCAAAAATGAGAAATATTGTGGAAAACAAGTCCAATCACTTTAGCTTCGTTGGTTTTCCTGATTTAGATGCGATTGCCCTATCAATAGTAGTCACTGTAGCACTTAAAGGTTGATCTGGGTCTGAATCAAGAAATACCTTAGCTTTCTGTCCTACTCGAATTTTGCCAATATCTCCTTGAGGAACGTATCCTCGTAGATAAACATTGTTGGGATCGATCACCGTTAAGAGTGTTTGACCAGCACTAACTATTTCTCCCGGTTCAACCAGACGAGTAATAACCACACCATCAATGGGACTGGCAATTTTCAGATCACTTATTTTGCTTTTAATCTCTTGTTGGAAAGCTTTGGCAATCTCAACTTCAGCTTGAACCATAGCCAGTTGTAAACGAGCCTGGGCTAACTGAGTTTGTAATCTGCTCAGTTGAGCGTTGATAATCTCTGGGTTGAGAGTAGAGGTTTGGGCTTGTACTAACTGACCCTGTGCTACATTTACTAATTTGCCGATAGCATTAACTGATGCTTGACTTGCTTTAACAGTTGCTTGGGCTTTTTCAAACGTTGTCTGAGCTTGGTCAAATCGTTGTTTGCTTACGGCTCCCTGCTCCACCAATTGAGCAAAGCGATCGCGATTAGCTTTTGCTAAGTTTAATTCAGATTGAGCTTCTTCTAACTTAGCAAACGCTTGATTAAGTTGAGCAACATTAGCTGCAACTGATGCCTCAGCTTGTAAGACTTGACCTCTGGTATCTTCTTGTGCTTTTTTGAGATTTAGCTGCACCTCCAGAATTTGACTTTCGACTAAATTGATTTGCAGACGGGCTTTAAGTTCCTGTTGCTGAGCAGAAACTAAACGAGCAGTAGCACCTTTTAACTGAGCTTGAATTTCTTGATCGTCAAGCCGCACAATGTTCTGATCTTTGTTTACTTCTTTCCCTTCCTGCACAGCTACAAAATTAACTCTACCTCCAACTTTCGTCCCAATATCAGTTTCGTCCCCCTCAATCCGACCACTTAGTGGGATTGTTCTATCTTGGGATGTTGATACAAAATACTTGCTTGACACAGCTATCCCAGCTAGGATTAAACCCAATAGGCTCAGTAGTAAAGGATAAATTTGCCGCTTCGGCTTGATAGTTTCCTGATTTTTGGCATTTTATTGATGATCTAAAAATAGAGATTTATCCATAAAGACTTATTTTTTTTGTTTATCACAAATAAATGGGGACTAAAATTTTAACTTATAGCACTAACCATTAAGGGTAGGACATTGATACAAGCAGCAAAAGCTGTTCTAGGAAACTATTGCCTATTGCTAGCATGCCTATTGCCTTGCGCGTAGCGCTATAACATGTCTGACAAGTTTCCTATCAGTCACCCTAGTAGGGGGCTAATGGTATTTGCTTCACCGATTGTATTTAAAATACTAACCTTGTGATTCTATGGGCACCAAACCTAACCAACGAGGGTGCGCTGAAGGCATTACAACTCCTTCAACACCAGTTAGTCTAGACTCCAGAATAATGACTTATATAATCAACGTTATTCGTTAAAAAATGACTTGTATTACCGCAGTGCTGACTATTGGTTTCAGACATCCTCTTAGGGAATATTTAGCGATAAATCAACACTTAATACTCAATTTTAAAACACCAAATCACCTGCGTCAACCCGGAGATTACCTATTTTCCAACCTAGAGAAATTGGTCCATTCCCATTAACTGGTTTGTACAGATCAAGGTGTTTTGACCAGTCATGTTTTATCCCATTTCGCGTCAGACTTGGCAAGTCATTTTTAGGATTGTAGGTCAGTTTAAGACTCTCACCAGTGCTACCAATCCACTGCACTTTACCTATGGCAATTTCACGTAAATCTAACTGACTTTTTGTCTTAACTGCCTGTTTAAAATCCTCATAGTTACCATGAGATTCCTCCTCTCCTACTTCTAGAGCAAAGCCAGCATAGCTATTGCCTAGGGGTGTTGCCTTCAGAGTTTTTTCCTGACTATAGAGCTGGGCGAATTTCTGGTTGGGTATAGCCACCTCAGTATAGGTATCCAAATTAATCGAGCGAATCGCTAACCAGGTTTTCTCCAGTTTAAAGAACCAAATCCCATCTTCTATTTCTGCTTGAGCCGTCTTAGGTAATTGGAAAAAGAATGGTCTATCCGTAGCTGGTCTTAACCAAAGAACTAGGTTACGGTATTGCCCAACTTGGTCGCCCTGATTTTTTCCTGGCTTCACCCAATCACCACCAGTATTAGCAACAAAAAAATCTACACCCCGCTCTTGATTGTATGCCATTAGCTTGAATGGTCCGACATCACCATCGGGGAACTCACCCGCCAAACTCCCCAACTGATAGGTATGACCAAAGAAGGTGGTTTCCCAATATCCTGGTTTGTCCTCACCTCCAGCTTTCCAATTTTCATAGACTGGTTTACTAGCCAGGATTTCCACAGGCTTCTGAAACTGCTTACGAGCTAACTTTACCACCGCCTGGGGAGGTCGATAGGCGCTAGTAATTACGTGAATTACATCCCGTTCTGGCTTAGGATTCACTAAGGTAACATCGCCAAAATAAAGCCAGAACAGACGGGCAGCACTGGCTCCGTATACCACATTACTTTTGCCGTAATCCCGCTTAGTCGGTCCGCCAAAACCACCTCGATAATATTTCACTGCTGCCGCCGCTGACATCCAATCTAGAGCCGCTTTCGCCAGTTGTTTCACCTCCGGCTCCTTCGCAAAGTCGTAGAGATTTAGATAAGCCGCAAAGGTGTGACCATGGTAAGTCTCTGAATCCCACTCTCCCATACCAATGTTGTAGAGCGCCCAGACATAGCGCTGAATTTTCTTTTTATACAGACGCCTAGTCTCTTCATTTCCGGTTTCCTCCGCCATCAGATAAACGGAAATCTCTCGCATTGCCCGGAGATTGTCCGTGTTGCGTCCAT
>NZ_JAAHHX010000218.1:0-2964 GCF_010672065.1 Moorena sp. SIO4A1
CTCAACTTTATTCCACGCTAAATTACAGGTATTTATAATACGATCTAAACCATCTTTTTCATTGCGCTCTAAGTCATTCCACTTCATGTATACACGACAAAGTGTGCCATATTCATGTTTCCCATTACGATTGCGTGGTCGGAAACCTTTTAGTGGATTCCTTAATGCATGGGAATATTCTTTGGGTTTAATGGATACCTTTAATGTCATCTGCTAACCGAGAATAGCCTTCATGAACAAGCTAGTAAACTGGCGGGGTGACAAGAGTAGCTAAAAAGCAGACATAATCAAGGTCATAGCTTTGAGACCTCGTTGATAAAATGGTCGTTTATTCGAGGATATCGTAATTAACTTATCAACAATTCCATAAACTTGGTAGTAAAAATTAACCCAGTTGTAACCATATAATCCCAGGGTAAACACATCTAAGATTGTATCAAGAGTTACATTTAAAAACTAAACAATAGATTGAGTTAATATTTTTTTGTTTTGGATGTTACCATTTCTACTAAATAAGATGCGTTTACCCTGCTTTGTTATTGATAGCTAATTTACTTTCCAAACATAGTATTACATACAATCCGGACTATTTGAATGAGTTTACGTTAAACTTAACAAATCTTTACAGTTGCAATTGTTTTTTTATAAAAAACTTTGATGAGAGATAATTCACAACAATGAATTAGTAGGGCTTTCAGGGATTTTTTCCTGGTAACAGGAAGTAGTAAGTAGGGCATGAAACGTCGATGAAGTGCTCTGAAGCATGGTGAAGTAATATGAAGTAAATTACGATAGTAATAGTATTTTTATTTGAGATGTAAACAAATAATCCCAATGGTTAGGAAACAAAAAACTCCCAATAGGTAGGAGCTGTAAGGAATACAAAGTTTTTTAGTTTAGCAAAAATCACCATCTAGTTTTACAACTCATTTGTAAACTCAAAAAAAATGTATAAATACTCATTGCCAAATCCAAATAATTTTGATAATACTATCAATACAAATAGGGAGAGGTGAGATGTTGGCTGTAGCGATTGGCCGTAGGCCACGCTACGCGAACGCCTCATCACTACCCAGCCCAAATAAAAAAACATATAACCAAACAGTAAAGTAAAGTAAGGAAATGCGATTGACCTTTGGTCACGCTACGCGATCGCATTTCCCTACTCCCTACTCCCTACCTCACAGGGGTAGGTTTTTTACAAACAGAGGAGTAAACGCTCAGATGAAGAGGTAAAAATGAAATATTAGTTTTCTTGGTGCACCTTCACCCTTGTCGGGGAACCCGACCGGTGTCGCACCGGTAACAACCACATGGTACAGATGACCTTAAATCGACATCTATTAGAGTGGAAAAAGGTGGTAAGCTATAGATTTCCTGATTTGAGCTTACCTCAAGTAAATGGGCTAGCCACTTGGAGCTTTGGGATGGTGATGACCAAATCAAGTAGTCTGACCAGGGTGTCAAACTTGATCGCCAAAATCAATCAGGAAAAAGAAAATACGGTACGTCAGAGATTGAAGGAATGGTACAAAGAAGCAGAAGCGAAAGCCAAAAAAGGTAATAAACGAGTATCTCTAGAAGTAACTGAATGTTTTGCTTCATTACTGAGATGGATTGTGGATGTGTTACCTCCAACTACTCAAGAACTACTAATCGCCCTGGATGCCACCTGCGTGGGTCAAAACTTTACAGTTCTTTCAATTAATGTGCTTCACGCTGGTAGTGGGATTCCAGTGGCATGGAAAATAGTCAAAGCCACACAGAAAGGAAGCTGGAAGCCTTACTGGAAAGAACTCTTATCTGCTTTAAAGGAGATTCTACCAACCACTTGGCAAGTGATTGTGGCAGCAGATAGAGGATTGTATGCAGATTGGTTGTACCAAGAGATTGTCAATAATGGTTGGCATCCCTTCTTAAGAATTAATCATCAGGGTCAGTATCAAATTTCCGGTTCATCTTCATGGCATCCTCTGGCAACTGTTGTTGACTGTGATGGCATAAGTTGGTCTGGGCAAGTCAGATGCTTTAAAAACAAAACAATTGAATGTACTTTACTAGCTCGATGGGAGCCAAACTATAAAGATCCTTGGTTGATTTTGACAGATTTAAATCCCTGTGATTGTCAGATTGATTGGTATGGCTTTCGTTCTTGGATTGAATGCTCATACAGAGATATTAAAAGTGATGGTTGGCAGTGGCAGCGAACTCGTCTGGTCAGCCCACAAAGGGCAGAGCGACATTGGTTAGCTATGGCTGTAGCTCTGTTATGGACGATCAGCCTCGGTGGTGAAGGAGAACAACCCGTCAGTTTCACTGAGCACAGAGAAATCGAAGAAAAGACTAGTAACACCTCTAGTAGTCCACCTGTATCTCCTCGGCTCTCTTATTTTGTCGATGGTTTGTTAACTATCGTTGCCCGCTTACTCAATGATCAATCCCTGAGTGTTGGTAAGCTGTTTCCTTCCCCCTTCAACACTTTTAGCTCTTTCGCTGTTTCTGACTCTTCCTAATTGTAAAAAACCTACCCTTGTGAGGGGAACCCCCCCCTACTAATTTACTTTAATCTAGAATTATGTACTTAGTCATCGTCGTCATGAATTCGCCAGGAATTTCAGTGGGCTGAAGGGGGCTCCAGTCCGAAATTTGGGCATAACGCAGTGCAGAAAGAATATACATGGTGTTGCTTATTGCCCGGCGGGACCCCTTCAGAATATGCTGAACGGGGTATTTTTTTGGAGAAGGTTCCTAATGATAATTGAGAATTGAGAATGTAATCTGATGCGCCTTTAAATTAGTTTTTCCCTTTTATATGTTACCTTTGAGCAATTTAGATAAGGCTGCGGCTCTTTTAAGAAGACGCAAGTCCAGTCAAAAAACCATCGCTTTGTATGAAGTATTTGTACAAATTGAAGCTTGAATAACACTTTTAAGCAAAGGAATACCAGAAAAATACTTTGCTTA
>NZ_JAAHHX010000219.1:0-2958 GCF_010672065.1 Moorena sp. SIO4A1
TAGGGTCGCTAGTGAGTACGATCGTATTAGTCTAGAAACCCAGTTAGCAGATGAGCAAGACCGTTACCAGATGCTGGACAGAACCTTGGTGGGTCAACGCCGGACTCTATGGGAACGAGAAGAAATTCTAAATCAGCACCTACGAGTGTTGCGACTGCGGCAAGGAATTGTGGATAGTAATGGTCAACAAAACCAGAAAATTGACTTAGGACCAATTTTGATCGAACTAGAAGCACAGTGCAAACAACAGTCAGATCAATTGCAACAACTAGAACGAGAAATTGAACAGATGCGCCTTAGGGTTAGCCAAGCTGAAGAATTGATGAATCAACAAACCCAAGAAAAGGATGCTAAGCTGGCTCAGGTAAACAATTTGGAGGAAAGTTGGCTCTCCAATCAGGTGAAGGTAGCTCAACTTTGGGGCAAAGTTCATCTCTATGAAAAAACCCTACAGCCATTGCAAGATGGTCTCAATAAAATTCGACAGAAGCTGGATGCGATCGCAAATGCTCTGAATCACATCCAGAAAACAGGTGATTCTCAACAACAAGCGATCGCTCAAATATCCCAAATCATCAGTAGCTTAAGCCAATCTCCAGAGTTGGCAGCTTCTTAGGTTTAAGGTTTAATATTAAATGTTGTTCGCCCCGTATTCGGTGTAGGGTAGGTTGAATGTTAAAGGTTGAATGTTGTTCGCCCCGTATTCGGTGTAGGGTAGGTTGAAGGAGAACAATTTCTCAGAAACTCAGAGATAGAACGGTTTCATACTTCATACTTCGGTATTAAGGATAATCCATTCTTCTTCTACCAAGGCTGTTACTCCACCAGGAAAGGATGACGTTCGAGAACGGTTGGGAGCAGCAATTAAACCAGTCACCGCTTCGATTTGTTCAAAGTTGAGGGCTTTGACTTGGTTTTCCTGAAGGAACTTCCGAATCACACGACGTTGCAGAGCTAGGGGAGCTTGCTGTAATACCAGACGATTCAATCGTGGAGGGCTATTGCTACCAGGATCTTCCTCGACCGTAGGTACTGCCATGGCTTGCTTTTGGATTTGCTCAGCAGTGTTTTCGAGATATTCCACGTCTGCTCGCAAGATTTCAGCAATTTGGGACAATGCGGTCTCAACTTGTGGGTTGAAATGGGTTTTTATATAGGGTATTAGCTCTTGGCGGATGCGGTTACGGGCATAGTTAAGGTCTTGATTGTAAGCATCTACCCAAATGGACAGTTGCTGCTGCTCGCAAAACTGGAGAGTTTCGCTACGGGATGTGTCAAGTAGGGGACGCACCAGACTTACTCCAGGAGCGAGAGGTCGTTCCCAGGTCAGAGCTTGCAAGCCATCAGTCCCTGAACCTCTGATCAGGTTATAGAGGACTGTTTCAGCGCGATCGCTTTTTGTGTGACCTGTGACAACAGTGGGGTAACCTTGAGTTTGGGCAATGTCAATCAGGGCTTGATAACGCCACTGCCGCGCTGCTGATTCGCTCTTTGTCACTTCAGGGGCAGTTCGTAGATGAAATGGAAGCCCCCAACTTTGAGCAATTTGCTGTACATGAAGAGAAATTCCTTCATCATAGGGCCAACGGTGGTCACAGTGGGCGATTCCTAGCTGCCATTTCCACTTGGGCTGTAAATCTAGCAGTAGTTTGGTTAGGCAAAGGGAATCTTGCCCACCGGATACGGCTACTAAAACCTGCTGATTCTTTGGTAGTAGCTTCTTTTGCCGCAGGGTTCTATGTAGCCGTGCATGAAGAGGTGTCCAACTCGGTATCTCAGACATTAGAGTCGTTATGAATGGTTATCCAAAACTTTTAAATTTTGAATTTTGTAGGTCATAGATACCCTAGAATCCGATAAATCCTAAACGCTCAAGGTTCTTAAAAGCCTTGAAATCAGCGTGTTCACTACGATGCTCCTATGTCAACATTTACCACAACATTTACCAATAGACTATTATTTACCCTTATTTAAGTTCATTCATTTCCTGCCAGACATCATCCATTAGGGAATTATCATCACCGTTTTCTGATTCCTCATCAAAGGAAATATCGTCCAGTTTAAACATGTCTTCATCACTATCATCAGACATATCACCCAGATCAAAATCATTACTACTGTCTGTTGATACTGCTGACAAATCCAGCAAATCTTCTTCCTCTGCTGTCGGTGATTCTACGAACTCTATATCTTCTTCACTATCGGAAAAGTCTCCTAAATCAAAGTCATCTTCTTGATTGGTTGTGGTTTGTTCGAAACCAATATCTTCCTCACTATTGGAAAAGTCTCCTAAATCAAAGTCATCTTCAGTACTGGTTGGGGTTTGTTCAAAACCAATATCTTCCTCACTTTCCTGACTATCGGAAAAGTCTCCTAAATCAAAGTCATCTTCAGTACTGGTTGGGGTTTGTTCAAAACCAATATCTTCTTCACTTTCCTGACTATCGGAAAAGTCTCCTAAATCAAAGTCATCTTCAGTACTGGTTAGGGTTTGATCGAGAGCAATGTCTTCATCTGCATCAAGTGTTGGTTTAAGTGTCATCTCATCCGAGATAGCAGTTGAGGCATCTTCCTCCAGTTCTTCAGCTAGTGATATTCCAGGAGCAGTCACAGCAACTGTGGCTGCTCCAACTCCCAGCTCCAATCCAGAATCATTACTAGTTTCTGGCTCTGTGAGGTCTAGCTGTTCTGCTACCTGGGTTGATGTGCTTTGTAATGTTTCACCACCAATAGCTGATATATTATCAACTTTATCCTGAGCCTCTACAAGGCAAAATTCTAGATTAAGTCTTACCTTGCCTTGCTGCCAGTTATTTGCAGAAAATTGCAATACTTCACAGGGAATACCCGATTCGCTAAACCAACTTTCCTGTTCTGGAGTCCATTCATCCCCTAAAACTTCTACCAATTTCTTTTTGATAGCAACTAAGAATTCACCGACCCTAAAGGTACGGTTAC
>NZ_JAAHHX010000022.1:0-140181 GCF_010672065.1 Moorena sp. SIO4A1
TGAAGTAAGCCCCACCAAGAGAGTCTATATACCTAAATCAAATGGGAAGAAAAGACCCTTAGGAATACCAACCATAAAAGACCGAATAGGTCAAGCCATAATAAAAATGGCATATGAACCAGTATTCGAGGTAAGCTTTGAACCCAATAGTTACGGATTCAGACCTGGAAGAAGCTGTCACGACGCCATCCAAGAAGTGTTCACTGGCCTCAAAAAGGGTAGCTCACACCACTGGGTTCTTGATGCAGATATTAAAGGAGCATTTGACAATATATCTCATGGCTTCATCATGGATAAATTGGAAGGACTACCGAAAAGAAGTCTAATCAAGAAATGGCTAAAATGTGGATACGTGGATAACAGGATATTCCATCCAACCAACTCAGGAACACCCCAAGGCGGAATCATCAGCCCACAAAAGCGCAAATATAGCCCTCGATGGACTCCAAGAAGTCATATCCGAAAAATGTAAGATAGATTACACAACTCGAAGTAGAGGGAAAACCATAAATAAGAAAAAGGAGGTAGATAAATACAGATTTGCTAGATACGCAGATGACTTCGTAATCACCAGCCAAACAAAAGAAAACCTGGAAGAAATAATCCCCAGAGTAGAAAAATGGCTAAGAAAAAGGGGGCTGGAACTCAACAGAGAAAAGACCAAAATCAGAAACATAATAGAAGAAGGTTTTTCCTTCCTGGGGTTCCAGATTCAACAAAGAAAGACAAAAACCCTGAGATTAGATAGCAAGAGGTACAAGAAGAAAGCACGAAAAATGCTTAAAAATCTAAAACCAAATGCTATAAGAATCCCGACCCCAAACGCCAAAATCAGGGAGGAAATATGCTATTCATGTATAATAACACCTGACAAGGAAGAAGTTAAGAGATTCTTAAAGGAAATTCGTAGCATACTCAAGAATGAAGCTAGGGCACTAAATACAGAAGATGTAATCAAAAAGCTAAATCCGAAGATTAGAGGATGGCTAAACTATTACAGATTCGTATGCTCCAAGAAAACATTCAACAATGTAAGGTATAAAATTCTCAATTCCATATACAGGTATCTAAAGAGACAACATCCAAAGAAAGCCTGGAAGTGGATTAAGAGGAAATACTTCAAAACCATTGACAAAGATACCTTGAACTTCTTCACCATATCAAGTGGAAAAAGAAAGAAAGAGGAAATCCTAGTCAACGCAGCCAAAGATGTACCTATTATCAGATTTGAAAAGGTAAAAGGAAACTCATCCCCCTTTGACCCTGACCTAAAAGAATATTGGAAGAAAAGGAAGACTAAATGGGGGAAGTCCAAATTTACCAAAGGTAGCAAATACGAAAAGGTATATATTCACCAAAAAGGGATATGTCCTATTTGCAATCTACCTATCGAACTCGATGATAACTTCGAGGTACATCATACCATACCTATCAAGCGAGGCGGAAACAGTGAAACTAAGAATCTACAGATTCTACATAGTCACTGTCACAAAGCCAAACATAAGAAGCTTCACCAGGATACCTGATTAGGCTTGAGCCGGATGAGTATGAAAGTCTCAAGTCCGGTTCTTAGGGGAGGGAGAGATGGTAACATTTCTCACCTTACCCGACTACTTTAAACGAGTAGACCCCCGTGGAACTAGTCAGACTTGCCCTGAGTGTCAGGCCACAGTGAAGAAAGATTTGAGCGTTAGAGAGCATAAATGTCCTGAATGCGGCTACACAGCCCACAGAGATCATGCAGCTGCTCAGGTGATTAGATGGCGAGGATTGGAATTAGTACCCGTGGACAATTCGGGAAATGGAAACCGCCTGTCAAATAGTCGATCTGTCGGGGGAGAAATCCTAGATAAGTGGCTTTGGGCAGGAATACCCGTTTGTGAAGATGGGAAGCCTACACTATACGCGAAGCGTTAGTGTAGGAGGATGTCACGATCAATCCCAAATCACCCTTTGGTCCTGACCATGAATTTCCCACGTTTCCTGATCCTGCAACTGCTGATGACTACGGTAGTAGCCTGTGCTTCAACCAGCACCTCAACTCAAGCACCTGCTGCACCGATTTTACAAAAGTCCTCGTCTGAGGAATCTCCCCAAATTGCTCAGGCACCTACACAAACAAATGCTTTATTGACAAAAACCCTAATCGATACCAAACCTCTGACACCCCAACCGATTAAAATTACCCTGAAGGATTTACCCCAACCCTTTGCTACTACTAGCGCCTCTCGACCTCCAAATGTGGTAGCAGTGCCATCCAACCCAAGCCTAAAAGTACCAGCGGGTTTCCAAGTGAACGTATTTGCTGATGGATTAGACCGTCCCCGCTGGCTAGCACTTACTCCCACTGGGGATATCTTGGTCACAGAAACTCGGGCAAATCGTATTCGTTTATTGCGCGACAGCAATGGTGATGGAGTTGCTGATGTCAAAAAAACCTTTGCTAGTGCTAGTAATGGGTTAAATATTCCCTTTGGCATGGCCTTTGCTGATCAATACTTCTTCTTGGGCAACACTAATGCTGTACTCCGCTTTCCCTACACAAAAGGTCAAGAGCAACTTACTGGCAAAGGTCAAAAAATTGCTGACCTTCCTGGTGGTGGCTACAACCAGCATTGGACCCGCAATGTGGTAGTATCTCCCAACCTAAACAAAATCTACGTCTCGATTGGTTCACGGTCTAATGTCGATAGGGAACCCCTACCCCGAGCATCGGTACAGGTGATGAACCTGGACGGCTCAAACCAACAGACCTTTGCCTATGGCTTACGTAATCCTGTCGGCCTAGACTTTCACCCAATTACTGGTGAACTTTACACTACTGTCAATGAACGAGATCTGATCGGAGATGACCTAGTTCCTGATTACTTCACCCGTATTCGCCAAGGGGAATTCTATGGTTGGCCCTATGCCTATTTAGCCCCCCATCTGATCGATCCCCGTCAAACCACCAATGGTCAAAGCATTAAACCTGAACTGGTTGCCCAAACCCGAACTCCCGATGTTTTATTCCAATCGCACTCAGCAGCACTAGGATTACAATTTTATGATGGACAGACCTTTCCAGAAAAGTATCGTAACGGTGCCTTTGTAGCGTTTCGTGGCTCTTGGAATCGTAACCGAGGCACCGGTTACAAGGTTGTCTTTGTTCCCTTTAAAACTGATAGACGACCATTAGGCTACTATGAAGATTTTCTGACTGGTTTTCTGATCGATTCCTCAGGACCAACCACCTGGGGACGTCCAGTTGGGTTGCTGGTGCTAAAAGATGGCAGTCTGCTCGTCACAGAAGAAGCCAACAACCGCATTTACCGGATCCAATACCGCAATAGTGACCCGTGAAGTCCCCTCGACTAAGCCAAAGGTGTAATCAGTGCTTCCTTTGTCGTTCCCTATGGCCTTAATGCACCCTTAGTTTTCGTGAACTGTTTGACTTTGCTTAAGTCTAATTCTTCCAATACTATCCAGGGGAAACGCAAGAATCAATAAGGCCGCATTATTATCAACAATATTGATATAAATATGCAATAGTCCTGAGAATTAAGGCTTATTATTGTCATAATCCTTACTCCATATCACATTTTGGCTCAATTTTTCTTGCGCTTACCCTGCAATACTATCTTATTGATTACGACTCGATTACGACAAAAATTTTTTGCCTGGAAATTCATCCCCCACTAACCGGACTTAGTGTAGATTGGGGAATGTTTACCGAATCTTATTAAACCTGGCTTGGTACTAATAACTAATGACTCATAACAAGTCTTTGTAAAGATATTTAGGAAAACTTAATATCAGACAAAAAACAGTAATGTGCCATGCTAAGGTGTTGTTCGGGAAACCAACCTAATCCCTTTCACGTTTATGCAATCGCCAAATTCCCTACGTCGGACAAAGATTGTTGCCACAATTGGCCCTGCGAGCAATAGCCCAGATGTTCTCAAGGCACTAATTCAAGCTGGTGCCACCACTTTACGACTTAACTTTTCCCATGGCACCCACGAAGACCATCAGCGCAATATTCGCCTGATTCGCCAGACGGCCTTTGAACTCAATCAGCCTGTAGCGATCCTGCAAGACTTGCAAGGACCGAAAATTCGCTTGGGGCGGTTTGAAAACGGTTCCATTGTTGTCAACAATGGCGATCGCTTCACCTTAACCAGCAAATCCATGGTTGGTAAACAGGAAATCAGTTCAGTTACCTACGAACCCCTAGCGGACGAAGTGCCTGCGGGAGCCACCATCCTATTAGATGATGGCAAAGTTGAGATGCGGGTAGATGAGGTAGACCGAGAGCAACGAGCCTTGCACTGTACCGTTACCGTCGGTGGACCCCTCTCAAATAACAAGGGAGTTAACTTCCCTGGTGTCTACCTATCCATCAAAGCTCTAACCGATAAAGACCGACGAGATTTAATGTTTGGTTTGGATCAAGGTGTGGATTGGGTAGCACTCTCCTTTGTTCGTAATCCTCAGGACATATTAGAAATCAAAGAACTGATTAACAGTGCTGGCAAGCAGGTACCCGTCGTTGCCAAAATTGAAAAGCATGAAGCCATTGAGCAAATGGAGGCAATTATCTCCCTGTGCGATGGGGTGATGGTTGCTAGGGGTGACTTAGGGGTAGAACTGCCAGCAGAGGATGTACCAATCTTACAAAAGCGACTGATTGCCTCAGCCAATCGACGGGGAATCCCAGTCATCACTGCCACTCAAATGTTGGACAGTATGGTTCACTCACCCCGACCAACTCGTGCAGAGGTTTCTGACGTAGCTAATGCTATCCTTGATGGCACTGATGCAGTCATGCTCTCTAACGAAACAGCTGTTGGTAAATACCCAGTAGAAGCTGTAAAGACCATGGGCACGGTTGCGGTGCGCATTGAGCAAGAACAGATTATCGGTAATGCTCGTGACACCAGCCGTTCCATTCCCAATGCTATATCCCAGGCAGTTGGTCACATTGCGGAGCAGTTAGACGCAGCAGCCATCATGACTCTGACCAAAACTGGTGCTACAGCACGGAATGTTTCTAAATTCCGACCCCAGACTCCCATATTAGCAGTAACACCCCATGTAGATGTGGCTCGACAACTCCAGCTAGTTTGGGGGGTCAGACCTTTGTTAGTCCTGGATTTACCCTCAACTGGTCAGACCTTCCAAGCCGCAATCAGCGTGGCTCAGGAAAAACAGCTTCTAACAGAAAGAGATTTGGTGGTCATGACGGCGGGGACAATCCAAGGTGTGGCTGGGTCAACAGACTTAATTAAAGTAGAGTTAGTCAAAGCAGTTTTGGGTCAGGGAGTTGGTATTGGTCAGGGATCAGTAAGTGGTGTTGCTCGGGTGGCTGACACTGATGGTGATCTACCTAACTTCAACCACGGAGAAATCCTAGTCGCTCCTTCCACCAATGCCAAATTTGTGGAAGTTATTCGCAAGGCAGCAGGAATTATCACTGAGGAAGATAGTATAACTAGCCATGCAGCAGTGATTGGCTTACGCTTGGGTGTGCCAGTAATTGTGGGGGTAAAGAATGCGACCCAATTGATTCGGGATGGGGCAATTTTGACTCTGGACACACAGCGGGGTTTAGTTTATTCTGGTACCCTTGGGGCTAGCCCCACTGACGGGTTACTAATGACTTGAATAAATTATACCCATCACCTATACCCATCACCATTGTGTATTTTGTCTTGGCTATTGCCTGGTTTTTCTGTGTATGCTCAAGGGTCACTTAACTATCAAATGTGTTGTGGTACTATTCGGCTACTAAATTAACCTGGTAGAGTCAATAATTAGAAATTAGTAAGTGGTAAGATTAAGTCCGGTTAATCACTTATAAAATGGTTGATCCTATGCCCATGACTTGTTAATTGTTAATTGTTAATTGTTAATTGTTGATTGACCATTTTCAATTTTCAATTTTCAATTAACTAAAACCCCAGAATGATAAGTAGTCAACCGGACACGATATTACTCATGACCGTCACTGTCCTGCTTTAAGCTTGTAGAGTGATCAAAATTTATCATCAACACATCTTGGTTTTTACATCTTTAGTGCTTCAATTTCAGTGAGTAGGGATTGAGTTTCAAGATGCTTCTGTCTCAGTTTCCCTGCCAAGATACTTTTTTGCTGCTTTAGTTGTTGTTTTTCCATAGTCAGGCATTGATTTTCTGCCCTCTCCAATTCAAGTTGCTTTTCTAAGCATGCTTTATCCCATGCCAATTGTTTGTTTTGTCTTAGGAGTGATTTAACTTCCGTCTTGACTTGGTTTAGCTCCACAATTATTCCTTTGGTTTTCTGTACCATCAACTCCCAGGCTTGATAATCCCAATTTGAAGTTTCTACTCCCCCATCAAGCTCTTCAAGAAAAGCCTGCTTTTCCAGCTCCAGCTGTTCAACCCTCTCTTGGAGTGAGACATTTTTTTTATGCAACCTCCTTAAGGAGTTATTAACTACAATAAACTTATTGATTATCCCGATGATTTGCTGATGACTTTCTTTAAGTTCATAGTCCAGCCACTTGATTTTATCATTAGCCAAATTTAGATCTTGTTCAATGGCTTCATAGTTATTGAAAATAAAAAAAAACAATAAATTAATAAATTTTGGATTTGATGGCTATCTTTGATAGTATTGTTTTTGGTTGGATAATCATAAATTGCCAATAAAAACCAGCTGAATAACCAAAAAATAATACTTGAATTCATGAGACTTTCCTTGTTAAGTGATTACATCAATTTTAGGATCAACTTGACCTAGCACGACAACCGTGTAAATACATAATTGAGCTAACTGAGCTAACTCATTCCAAAACTGATCTTACGAGGAATTTCACCGAAGTCGTGTATTTTGAAAAGCTCATCTTGATCAAACAAAAATTTTTTACTGCTGCCCTTTTAGTAGGGATTGGTTAGTTAGCCCATCAACTAATATCAACTCTGCTTGAATACCCATAATTAAGGAGAGCGTTGGAAGGGTGGGGAGGGTGGGAACCCACCCCTAACCCCTCCCAGGAGGGGAAGATGGGGAGATGGGGAGATGGGAACCCACCCCTAACCCCTCCCAGGAGGGGAAGATGGGGAGATAGGGGAGATTTTTATTAAGGGTAATTATCCTGAAATGATATAGTACCAATTCTTCAAAGTAGGACTACAGATGCAGATGGTCAGATGGTCAGATAGTCAGATCCAATGAATGTGTAGTCGTGTGAGCAGTAATAATTGTAAGAATTGGTATAATTATGTATTCAGTATTCATACCGATACTGTCGGCGCGATGGCTGCGATCGCAACTCCGTCAAACCCAAAGGAAGGCTTGATAAATCAGCTTCCCGCTAATCACGGCTTTTTGTAAAGTTTTGTTTGATTAGCTTGACAAAAATACAAAAAAACTTCAAATTTACAAGATCGACCATCGTGAATTAACAGGGTTAGCTCGGATGCCAGAAACTCAAATTCCAAGGGACGATGTTGAAATTATGTCCATGAAGCTCTAAAGTTTGGCTGGGTCAAGTCTCGGAAGGCAACGGTCATGTGAGGAGAAAAGGAGCGGTTTTTTGAGGTTTGGTGTACAATTCCTAAGGATGTCTCTTGGGTTACCATCAAATGTTGTGGAAACTAAGCAGTTCTGGGGTCTTGAGCAAATTAATATAGATGACACGGGGGACAAAGGCACCAAAGCCGAGGATTAAGGGAAGTGGGGTCAGGCTCTGAAGCCTTATTACCTACCTACAAGATGAGACCTCTTTCGGATAAGATCAGAAAACCCATAAAATCAGTAAGTAGTACTTGAGAGGTTCTAGCTAAAAAGGCTGAGGAATATTTATATGAGCGACATTTTCGAGAAAGTTCAGGGAATCGTTTCAGAACAGTTGGACGTTGAGGCGAGCGAGGTTACCCCAGAAGCCAACTTTGCCAACGATCTGGGCGCTGACTCCCTAGACACAGTTGAACTGGTGATGGCGTTAGAAGAAGCTTTCGACATCGAAATCCCTGATGAAGCGGCGGAAAAGATCGACACTGTTCAAAAGGCTGTGGATTACATTGGGGAAAAAGCAGGAGCAGGAGCAGAAACTCCAGCTTAATCAGCCTGATTTATTACCGCAAGTTCTGCGTTCACGGTCGATAAGCCTAGTTTTAATGGCATGATGACAAACTTTGATAAAAAACGGGTCGTTGTTACAGGTCTCGGTGCAATTACGCCAATAGGCAACACGGTGGCTGAGTACTGGGGAGGGTTGTTAAACGGACGCAATGGTATTGGTTTAATTTCCTTATTTGATGCCTCCAAGCACGCTTGTCGTATTGCTGGTGAGGTTAAGGGCTTTGATCCCCATGACTACATGAAGAGTAAGGAAGCAAAGCGTATGGACCGCTTTGCTCAATTGGCGGTTTCTGCCAGTAAGCAAGCATTAGCTGATGCCCAGTTTGAGATCAATGACCTGAACGCAGAACAGGTCGGTGTAATGATTGGCACTGGTATCGGTGGTCTCAAGGTACTGGAAGACCAGGAAACAGTTCTTATTAAACGTGGACCTGACCGCTGTAGTCCTTTTATGATCCCGATGATGATTGCTAACATGGCAGCTGGTCAGACAGGAATTCATACGGGAGCGAAGGGACCCAATAGTTGCCCAGTTACTGCTTGTGCCGCAGGGTCTAATGCCGTAGGTGATGCGTTTCGCTTAATCCAGCGAGGCTATGCCCAAGCCATGATTTGTGGCGGTGCTGAAGCGGCGGTGACTCCCCTAGCAATGGCGGGTTTTGCATCAGCACGAGCTTTATCTACTCGTAACGATACTCCTGAGTCAGCTTGCTGTCCTTTTGATATCGCTCGCAATGGCTTCGTGATGGGAGAAGGTTCTGGGATTCTGATCCTAGAGGAACTAGAACACGCCCTCAGTCGTGGAGCAAAAATTTATGCCGAAATCGTTGGCTATGCCATGACCTGTGATGCCCATCACATCACATCCCCTGTACCAGGTGGCGAAGGAGCAGCCAGGGCTATAGCACTGACGATGAAGGATGCTGGTTTGACGGCCGAACAGGTTAGCTACATCAATGCCCACGGGACTAGTACAGTTGCCAATGATAAAACTGAAACAGCAGCGATTAAAAAAGCTTTAGGAGACCATGCCTATAAAGTAGCAATTAGCTCCACCAAATCCATGACAGGTCATTTGTTGGGAGGGTCTGGTGGCATTGAAGCAGTGGCTTCAGTGATGGCAATTGCCCATGACCAGATTCCACCAACGATAAATTTGAACAACCCAGACCCTGAATGTGATTTGGATTACGTACCCAATTATAGTCGCCAGCAGATGGTAGAAGTAGTGCTATCCAATTCCTTTGGGTTCGGCGGTCATAATGTAACCCTAGCCTTCAAAAAATACCGGGAAAGTGGGAATAAAGTTTGAACCGTTAACGGCTTACTCCGTAGGAGAACCAAAAGGGTAGCCTTGAGCTTATGGTGGGCATTGGGTGAAGGTAGGTCAAGGAAAAAACTACTAGTTCCAACTACTAGTTAATGATAGTTACTGAGTAACCCATATTCCCAGGCTTTATGGATTGTTTTCATCCTTGATGCTTCATCCTACCCTACAAGGGAAGCTATCCGGCGAACATCCTTCATGCTGAGCCAATCCCTATCTCTTGCTGATTGATCCCGGTAATGGGATTATGAGAAAGTACCTTTGGGTCAACCGAGAGCCACCCTTGTTTGAACTCAGACAAATTCTTGTTAGACCATAGTACACACATATCCATTAAACAGAAATTATGGCCGTTGCAACCCAGTCTCTCGAAGAACTTTGCATCAATTCCATCCGCTTCTTGGCGATTGATGCTGTAGAAAAGGCCAAGTCTGGTCATCCTGGGCTGCCCATGGGGGCGGCTCCTATGGCATTCGTGCTTTGGGACCGTTTTATGCGGTATAACCCCAAAAATCCCAATTGGTTCAACCGCGATCGCTTCGTCTTGTCGGCTGGTCATGGCTGTATGTTGCAATACGCCTTACTTTACCTAACTGGCTATGATGGTGTAACCATAGACGATCTTCAGCAGTTCCGCCAGTGGGAATCGGTCACACCTGGACACCCAGAAAACTTTGAAACCGATGGGGTTGAAGTAACTACTGGTCCATTGGGACAGGGAATTGCCAATGGTGTGGGTTTGGCAATGGCAGAAGCTCACTTAGCTGCTAGGTTCAACAAACCGGATGCTACGATTGTCGATCATTACACCTACGTCATCCTTGGTGATGGTTGCAACATGGAAGGGGTGTCTGGTGAAGCCTGTTCTTTAGCGGGTCACCTAGGACTTGGTAAACTCATCGCCCTCTACGATGACAACCATATTTCCATCGACGGCTCTACTGACTTAGCCTTTACTGAAGATGTGGGTAAGCGCTTTGAAGCCTATGGCTGGCACGTCAAACATGTAGAGAGTGGTAACACTGACCTCGAAGCTATCAATGATGCCATAGCAGCAGCCAAAGCCGTAACAGATAAGCCGTCTTTGATTAAGGTAACCACCACCATTGGCTATGGTTCTCCTAACAAAGCCAATTCACATGCTGTCCATGGTGCAGCTTTAGGTGGGGATGAAGTGGAGGCCACTCGCAAACACCTGGGATGGGAATATGAACCCTTTGTAGTTCCAGATGATGCTCTCAATCATTTCCGCAAAGCAGTGGAACGCGGTACGGAAGCGGAAGCTGCCTGGAATCAAACCCTAGAAGATTACAAAGCAAAGTATCCTGAACAAGCAGCAGAATTTGAGCAAATTACCAGTGGCCAACTCCCGGAAGGATGGGAAAAAGCCCTTCCCACCTACACGCCGGAAGACAAGGGAGTAGCAACCCGTAAACATTCTCAAGCCACTCTCAATGCACTTGCTCCCGTACTGCCTCAATTGATTGGTGGTTCCGCTGACCTCGCTCCCTCCAATCTCACTTTATTGAACATATCTGGGGATTTCCAGAAAGGGCAATATGAAAACCGGAACCTACGCTTTGGCGTCCGGGAACATGGTATGGGAGCGATTTGCAATGGCATTGCCCTTCACAACTCTGGCTTGATTCCCTATGGAGCCACCTTCCTGATTTTCACCGACTATATGCGGGCAGCAATTCGCCTGTCGGCTCTATCAGAAGCTGGGGTAATTTGGGTAATGACCCACGACTCGGTAGCCTTAGGTGAAGATGGTCCGACACACCAACCGGTTGAAACCATTGCTTCCCTAAGGACTATACCAAATCTGGTAGTCCTTCGACCTGCTGATGGCAACGAAACCTCTGGGGCTTATAAGGTAGCTATTGAGCGTCGTAATGCTCCAACTCTCCTCGCCTTTACCCGACAAGGTTTACCTAACCTAGCTGGTAGTTCCATTGAAGCCGCGACCAAAGGGGCTTACGTCCTCTCTGACAGCGATGGCACTCCTGACATTATCCTGATTGGTACTGGTAGCGAAGTGTCACTGTGTGTCCAAGGGGCTGAGCAGTTGCGAGAGGAAGGGAAGAAAGTCCGTGTTGTCTCCATGCCAAGCTGGGAACTTTTTGAAGCCCAGGATGAAGCCTATCGGGAATCCGTCTTGCCCAAAGCAGTTACCAAGCGCCTCGCGGTCGAAGCTGGTGTCAGCTTTGGTTGGTGCCGTTACTTGGGTAGCGAGGGTGATATGATTAGCATTGATCGCTTTGGTGTTTCTGCTCCCGGTGGCGTCGCTATGGCGAAGTTTGGTTACACGGTTGAGAATGTAGTCGCTAAAGCCAAAGCCTTGTTGGGATAATTAACCCAATATAATCCCTAATTCTACCTAACTCAGCTAGGGGAAACATTTCCCTGGTCATGGGAAGGCCAGAATAATGCTTGTTCTAGTGGCAGAGGGAAAAAGGGAGAGGAGAAACTCTCCCTTACCTCGACCACCACCAGGGCTGTTGGGTTTACCGTTCCCCCCCCAGATCAGCAATTCTAGGGCTTGATCAACTTGATCAAAAAAGTTGGCTTGGGTTACTCCCTCAGGCCTTAGCCAAGCAAGCAGGCTTTGACACTCCCCGGTCTAAAGACGCGGGGATTCTTAGTTCAACGAGCTGCCTTAAACCGCTATATCTTAATCATTGACGCCGCCAAAAATTAAGCAGTACCTGAACCAAAAACCCGTCAAGACTAAGAGTTCAGTTCAGTTTATAGCAGACCCAGCGGGCAATTCTCCCTAAGCGCTTGGCTACTTATTAGGAGTGCCTTAAGAAGTCCGTTTCCTCCCTTTTCGCCTGGTTTCGGTGTGCCGGAGACCAAACCTGATCAGAGGGTCGCCTTAATAAAAAAGTTTTAACCCTTTTATGCATAGCCTGTAACCGTTGGTGTGTGAACCCGAGCATTGCACATTTTGATAAAAAACACGGTACGGTGGGGTTAGAAGTTACCGTAATCAGAGGGTCGCCTTTAAGGGTTAATTGATGATTGGGTTTTTAAAGAGGACTTTCCCTACCCTCCGGGCATTACTACTTTTAGGTCATGCAGTGACGGGTCTGGGACCCGGTTGCGTCAAGGCCAAAGGCCACGCGGGGCGCGTTCGGTTTTTCAGCCTGTACCCTATACTTGAATGGTACTATAGCGCTATACAACTGTCAACACTTTTAGGTTCGAGATTCTTTACGGGCGGCTTTAGCCGCTATTCGCTTTCATCCCGGAGACGAAACCTGATCAGAGGGTCGCCTTACTACAAAGTTTTAAACCTTTTCTGCATAGCCCACTCACCCATAAAGGCGACCCTCTGATTGGGGTAACTTCTGACCCGCTCGCTTTGTGACGGGGTTTTCAGCGTTTAGATGCTGATAAAATTTGTGGAATTGGTTTGTGTAGCCCAAGACTAAATGCCCCCTTAGGCCATTAGCCAAAAGGGGGAAAGCCTGACTTGACCTTTTTGGCAACGTCAGTCCTGATGACGGCAACCTTGTATATTGGAGTATCGCTAAGATATACTTAGATCTACTTGATCATTAGCCCGTAGACCATGACCTGTCAAAATCTCATAGCCAAACAGATAAACACAGACAGTGGTCAGAACTATTTGCGTCTATCTGTTTTTGGGACAACTCAAAATCTATTTAGACAATCTGGTACTCATTGCGCCAGGTTTAAAGACTCTTCCTACCCAAGCAGATGAATAGGCCATGGGTTATGCTCGAGGAGATTCACTTTGAGACCTTTGAGACCATCCCTTAACCTGGTTGACCTCGGATGCCGACTCAGTTGGCACACGAGTAGCCAAGGCATTTTTAATGGGATTAGCAAAGTACCTTGGAGAACTTTGAACACGCTGGGCTAGTGTTAACAGCACATAGATGGTGATTAAGTAGCCAGTAGCTAGCAGGGGGATCATTAACGACATATCAATGTATAACATAAGAGTGAACAAGAGACAGATAGATGCAACGTTCTATAGAAATCTGCTGCAAAGCCATCCTAAAACCCTATAGTTCTAGGATATGGTTGCGGATAAAAGGTATGGGATACAGGTGTTTAATTCAGTTGACCGTAACCACCCTCGCCTAGCTAACTCCTGATCTTAAGGTGAGAATCATCTCAACTCAGGCTCCCGATTAGGCAACTTTTGGTGGTTATGTCTGGTTGACAAGTTTACTCAGTATCTATACTGAGATATAGACGGGATAGAAAGGCTTGTCTTGCCTAAGCCAACTTCTGTGCTATGGTGGGATCACCGAATTTAACTCTCCCCTTACCACATTTGGAATTCAGTATGTTAAATCTTTCAAACCCTCAATTATCAGGATAGCACAAAAATCCTGGGTAGCCATGCCGAGATCGCTACAGACTTAACAAGTCTATACAATTCCTCAGATTTCCTTCCAGTTCTGCCATAAACTCAACAAAATTTTCCGATCGGGGACGGTTAGCTTAGAATTAAGAAAGAAATATGTAAACTTTCGTAACTAACTTCTGAGTCGGCTGATCCATGACCTCAGTGACCTCCCTTTTTGCTTCCGTAGAAGCAGATCTGTATCTATTGAGTGAAAACTTAAAAAACCTGATTGGTGCCAGTCACCCAATCTTATACGCTGCAGCTGAACACTTATTCGGAGCTGGGGGAAAGCGGTTACGACCAGCCATTGTATTGTTGGTCTCACGGGCAACGATAACCAACTGCAAGATTACCC
This sequence comes from Moorena sp. SIO4A1, assembly GCF_010672065.1. Taxonomy (NCBI): domain Bacteria; kingdom Bacillati; phylum Cyanobacteriota; class Cyanophyceae; order Coleofasciculales; family Coleofasciculaceae; genus Moorena; species Moorena sp. SIO4A1. Next base: position 14,177 of record NZ_JAAHHX010000022.1, read on the forward strand.
CACGTCATCGACGTCTAGCAGAAATTACTGAGATGATTCACACCGCTTCTCTGGTCCATGATGACGTGATAGATGAGTCAGAGGTACGCCGCACCGTACCCACTGTTAATAGCTTGTTCAATAACCGAATCGCTGTGCTAGCTGGTGACTTTCTGTTTGGTCAATCAGCTTGGTATCTGGCTAATCTCGATAACTTAGAGGTAGTTAAGCTGCTCTCTGAAGTGATTAAAGATATGGCAGAGGGAGAAATCCAACAAGGACTGAGTCGATTTGACACCACGACAACTATAGAAGGCTACTTGGCAAAGACTTATAACAAAACAGCTTCACTGATGGCTAATAGTGCTAAAGCAGCAGGATGCCTAAGTGGTGTTTCAGATCAGGTAGCCGACAATTTATATCACTATGGACGTAATTTGGGGTTGGCGTTTCAGATTGTAGATGATATTCTAGACTTTACAGCTTCCACAGATGTGTTAGGTAAGCCCGCAGGGTCAGATTTAGTTAGTGGAAACCTCACAGCACCAGTTTTATTTGCCCTCGAAGAAAAACCCTACCTAGAGGTGCTCATAGAGCGAGAGTTTGCCCAGCCGGAGGATAAAGAACAAGCCTTGGCACTGGTCAGGGATAGTAAAGGAATTAAGCGATCGCGGGAAATGGCTGCCAAATATGCTAAGGCAGCAGTTAAGAATATATCAGTGTTGAAACCCTCAGAATCGAAGCAAGCTCTGATTGATCTGAGCGACTATGTCTTGAGTCGCTTATACTAGAACCTTGGGTATACTAGAACCTTGGGGATTGTACTCTAAGCATGGCTTGGCATAGGTAATCGGTAATGGATAATCGGTAATGGCTCAGGAGTAATGACAATTACCAATTATCTTTTTCCTGAATACTAATGCTGAAAATACTGATGCTGTGTAGGTACGCACTTTTAGTGCTGAAGTCCAGATAAACCTGATTTATGCAATCAGTAACAATCACTAAGATAGCGCACGATCGCACTGGTGTTCCCCCGATTACACTACCACTGGCTCCACCTTATAGGCAATACCGTCCCCCTGTGTAGCTTTTGCGAACGCGCCCCGCGTGGCCATTCGCGCAGCGTGGCCCAAAGGCCAAGGCCAATCCCATGGCATTACAGTTGCGAACGCGCCCCGCGTGGCCATTCGCGCAGCGTGGCCCAAAGGCCAAGGCCAATCCCATGATGGTTGATTGATAGTCAACTTAACCTTGACTTGATAACTCGGCACCATTACTGGATGCAAGATTGGCTTGTTTCACCTCATCTATCGCTTTTCGTCGTGCTTCGATAATTTGACCGATTTCACGGGCGAGACTTGGTGTGCTTTCTATCATCTGATTAACCAGATCTGAATAAAGCGCAATAGTTTGTAAATCTTCCACAACGGTAACGGATACGGAGCTTGGTTTGCCGCTAAACAGTGCCATTTCCCCAAAAAACTCACCACTTGACAGAGTCATCATCTCCTGTTGTTCACCATAACTATCTTTGACGGTGATTACAGCTTTCCCAGCAATAATAATGTACAAAGCATGACCAGGATCCCCTTGACGAATCACTGTTTCTCCCACACCGAAATGTTGTAGGACTGCTCCTTTCGAGAAATTCTCCAAGTTCTTTTGCTGTTTAGCTACAGGAACAAAGACAGGTATTGACTTCAGGCTCTCGGTAAACTTCGTCAAAGTGCTATCTGCCTGATTAGGTTCACTATCGAGTTTACGGAGTCTATAGATCGGAATGGTAGGTCCAAGATTGTTGCGTTGGGCTGCATACCAGATACGGGTCATCAACTGTTCACGGATTTTGGGGGCATCCTGATAGTCTTCGATACAAAACCTAACCTCATAGTTACCGCGATAGTCGTTATATTCCATGGTGCGGATCTCTGGGGAAGGATCACTCAATATCCCTTCTGTGGCCAGTGCTGTTTCTTTTAGTACTTGCTTAATTAGGTTGGGTGGATCATCACTGTCGAAGTCAATCCTAAAGGTTTCTACATGAATCCGTTTCGGTTTGCTGTAATTGAGGACTATTTCTCCCCCAAGTACCCGATGGGGAATAATAATCATGTCCCCTGTGCGGGTTAACAGGTGAACAGCTCGCCAATTCATATCAATGACCTGACCAACTTTGTCTCCCATCTGCAACCAATCACCGACTTCAAAGGGACGAGCGAACAGTAGGGTAATGCCAGAAAAGATGCTGCCCAGAGAGTCCTGAAGTGCCAAGCCGATAACAATAGAACCCACACCCAAGGCAGTAGCTAGACCAGCGAGGTCGGCTCCCCACACTCTCGATAGCACAATGGCACCACCAAGGGCTACCAAAAAAAATCTTGACAAATCTAGGAGTAGTTTTGGGATCCGTCCTCGCCATGTATTTTCCCCAGCGGCTTCAAACAAAACCGAATTGATTAGAGACAGAGAGGCGTCTATAACAAAGAACCACACCAGGGTCTCGACAAGCTTGACAAGATTGTTATCCAGGTCTAACTCAAGCACATTCTGGATAAATAGCAGGAATACTAAGACCGGTAGGACACGGTTACGAACTAGAAAGAGTGTAGCTGCTAGAGGCTGACCGCGTCTTTGTAAACGATGAGTAATTTCTGTGAGAATAATTACCAGGAACGGAAACCCTATCCCTAAGGCTATTGCCCAGATAAACCAATCGTTTTCCCATATTACTTTGCTCATCAAAACAATCTCCTTGTCCCGTTCTTTTACGATCCCTTGAACAAGAGGGTTAACCCTCTAAAAAAGTTTTCATCCCCCACGGGATAATGCTCGCGCGGTGGTTTTTAATTTCGTGTATTATGCTAATCTTAAAAGAATGCAATCACGTATAGTTTGGTCAGTTACCAATTCCCCATTACCCTTGGGTCTTTAATAATTGGAAAAAACTGGGCAAAGCCGATGTCTACACTGTTGAAGCTACTAATTCCTGTGCAGTTCTTAACAACCAAGCTTTCGGCTGATTTTTACCATTAGTTGTGATGTCCTCAGCCTGCTCAAAGTCGTAAATATCATGGAGACTGTTGTAGACATTTTGAGACACTAATATAGCTCCCCGTGGGCAGTCAAACATTAGCTTATTGGCAACATTTACTGTATCGCCCCAAACGTCGTATACAACTTTTTCTCGACCTACAATGCCAGCAACAATATCTCCGGAATGGATACCGATTTCAAGGTCTATATCAAATCCTCGCTCATGACTGAATCGGTGGGTCAATGCTAGTATTTCTAAGCCAAAATCTACTGCCCGTTTTTGATGGTCTAGATGTAAGATTGATAATCCACAGACTGCCATGTAATTGTCCCCAATGGTTTTAATCTTCTCTATTCCGTATTTGGCGGTGGCTTGATCGAACAGACTTACTATATCATTAAGAATGGCAATGATTTCATGGGTATCCATAGACCTAGAGAGCTTGCAGAATCCAGCAATGTCGCAGAACAAAACCGTAACATTGGAAACACTATCAGCAATGTTTGTCTCTCCCCGTTTCAGACGTTTGGCTACGGAGTCTGGAAATACACTTGTCAGTAACTTTTCATTTTCGCGATTTTTCTCCTCGACCAGTTTAGTTTGAGTGCGTAAGCTGCCAACCATTTGATTAAATGACTCAGCTAACTCCCCAAATTCGTCTTCCGAGTCTAGATTCACAACCGCATCAACTTGTCCATCCCTGACTTTTCGGGCGCTAGCAATTAAAGTTCTTACTGGTTGGACAAACACATGGGCGAGCCCCATAGCAACTAGGGTGATCAGCAGTATGAGCAAAGCAGCTGAAACCAAAACTCTCTTTTGAAAAGCGTAAACTGGGGCATAGGCTTCGGTAAGAGCCATCTGGGAGACGATCACCCACTCCAATCCGTCGATGTTTAAGGGAGCGTAGGAACTCAAAACTTCAATACCCCGATAATCATCCATAATCTGGGTGCCTTCTTGCCCAGCTAAGGCTGCTTTTACAGCTTCTGTCTTGACTGGCTGTTGAAGAATTGATGTACCGAACTGCTCGATTCGCTTCAGGATCTGTTCCTTTACACCATGTTCTCGCAAGTCTTTACTATATTTTGTCGGGTCTTGAATTAGGAAACGGGAAACTGATCGCATCAGATAATCTTCTCCGACTAGATAGATCTCTCCTGTATCCCCCAGACCATTACTCTTCCATTTACGGTAACCTGTCATGACATTGTTAATCTGATTAACCGGAAGCTGGAATGCCAAAACACCTATAAATTGGGAGCCGTCATAGATGGGAGCAGCAATAAATGCTACTGGGGCTCCAAAAGAAGGACGGTAGGAATCAAAATCAAAGATCTGCACATAATCCTTTCCCTTGGCTTTTCGGAGGTCGCCTAAGGCGAAAGCCAAGTTACTATCACTGTATGGTCCAGTAGTGAGACTGGTGCCAAAGTCAGTTTCTTTAAAAACTGAGTAGACAATCTCACCGGTTTTAGGATCAATCAGCAACATATCCCGGTAACCAAACTTTTCAACAATATTGCGTAAAATCGGGTGGTAGCGGGCGTGAATACTACTGTACTCACTTTTGTCTTCTGGATCATCGAGGAGATGTTTCTCCCCAGCTGGGTTGGGGTTAGTAGCGATGTAATAGTACTGGAGGTAACGAGCCGCAGAGGTTTCTGGTAAGTAAGATTCTAATACAGGTTTGCCGTCACTAGTTTCCGCTAGTTTGGTCAAAAATTCCTTACGGTAGTATTTCTTGAGGGTGTCCTCTAAATTAGTTGGTGTATCATTTGGTGTCCTAGATTGCTGCAGTTGGTTGTAGGCTGTCTTAAATTCCTGCATCGCCTCGACCACCATTAAGTTTTCACTTAGGGTCTGGGTTTGATAACGAATATCTTCAAAGTATGATTCTATTTGATCTGCTTTGGAAGCTCGTAGACTGGTTAACTGGTTTGATACTGTTTTGCTCAGATGAGACTGACCACTCCGATAACCGATATAAGCAGTCACGAACAGCGAGCAAGTGCTCAGAGCCAGCAACATAAATATAAGTTTTGACCTGATACTGAAATTGTTGAGAAATCCCATGAACAGCCTTCCTAAACCCGAATTGTGAATGGTGATACGTGTTACCTTGTGTTATCGTCAATTGCCTCACTCCACACCTGAGAGGCTATGGAATTTGATCTACTTTCTTCCTGCTCAGGAGTAGGTAAAGACTTCGATAACAAAACCCTTAGAATGTACGCAGTTGGAATCTTGGGTTGATATTAAGCTATGAATGGATATTATCTATGGGGGGTTAAACCCCGTAAACTGGCGATAATTGACCATAAATTGAATAGGACTTACGCAAAACTGGCCTCTAAACGCGCTTATGGTGTAGCGTTATTAACGCACCCTACAGGGATATAATGCTTTAGTTTATTTATACGTAATAACTTCAGTTGAAAAAAGTTCGCGGCAAGCACCAGCGAACTCTCGGTCAACTAAGTATTTTTACTCGGATTATATTAGAGAATTTGCGATCGCCTTTGGCGCGGCTTCGCCGATCGCACTCGATAGTTCTTTTGTGCTACAAAATGAAGTGCGGAAAGTGGGTTTATATCAGGATCAGCAATAGCTGACTATTGGATATCCACGATCAATTTGGTCAGCTCAATGCTTACTATGGAGTAATTTTCAAATGCAATTTTGGATCTTGTGCTGCCCAACCCCCAGGGGAATTCAAACGAACCTCAAAATGTAGATGGGGTTGGTCAATGTCAGGATTTCCTGTAGTACCCACTGTACCTAATAACTGTCCAACATTAATCTGCTGACCTGGACTGACAGTAGTACGGTTTAAGTGAGCATAGCGGGTTTGGCGTCCTCCCTCATGATTAATCACCACCAAATTGCCATAAGTATCTTGTGATCCAGCATAGGCAACGATACCGCTATCACTGGCAAAAACCTGAGTACCTTCCTGTGCCAGTAAATCTACACCAGCGTGAAACTTCTTTTCATCCTCACCAGCATCTTGCCGCCAGCCGTAATCCAGTCCTATCCGTGCCACAGTTGGTAAGGGATAATTAGTCAATCCAGTGTAGTTATCTACAGTCTGAGTTTCCCCTGTTGTTGTGGGAATACTTCTGTTAAGGGAATTCAACCCTGGGATAAAGGCTTGCTTAGAGGGTTTTTGACAACCATTTAACTCAAATAAAACGGCAGCACGGACACCGTAGGCGTCGGCTAAGTCTTGCCAAGTGGCATTCAATGGCACATTCACCAAGATGCCATTGAATGGCGGAATCAGAATCTCTTGACCCACTGGCATTGACTGCCGGTTTAAGGCTGGATTGAATCGAAGTAGTGTAGCCTCCTCAAGGTTGTATTGGTTGGCAATACTCTCGACGGTTTCACCTGCAACCACTTGGTGGCGAGTTAAGCGGGAGAGCACTGGCGGTGGACAGATATCCTGTATTGTTGTGTTTTGAGTTACTGTGTTTTGTGACTGTTGTACTGTTTGTACTGTCAGGGTTGTTCGCGTAGCGTGGCCTTTTGGCCAAGGTTGCAGGTTGCCTGGTTGAAGTGTGGAATTTGTGAAATTTAACTGGCTTTGCGTTCGCTGAAAGCGGGACGAAGTCCATCGCCAACCATCATCTACAGATAAAGAACCAGGATAGGAATCAGTTGTTCCCAAGTTTGAAGTAGCAACAGTTGGGGTCACTAGCCAAAAAATTGTGGAAACAATTGGGAGCCAGCGCACTAGATTCATTGTTAATGATTGAGTCATAGATCAAGACTAGGGCAGAGGTAAACGGTTTCAACTTTTAGACTTCAACCAAACAACCTAGCTTTCGGGAATGGCTATGGTTTGAACTTTCCCGGAAGGACTTTCCTCAACCCTCTAAAAGATTAAACCTTCAACTATTAAACCTTCAACTATTAAACCTTCACAGCACTCTTAAAATGCTAGGAATACTATCCACTGCCTCTAGAGTCTGAATTTCATCTAGAGCCTGTCGGAAGTTCCCTTCACGCACATCATGAGTGACGACCACAATCTCTGCTAAGTTTCCTTGGAAACCAATTTGCACCACAGATTCTAAACTGACATGATGTTTGCCAAAACTGGTGCCTAAATGCCCAATTACACCAGGATGGTCTTGACTAAGGAACCGCGCATAAAAGCGGGTGACCAGGTCTGAAATAGGAGCAACAGTACAATAGTGCTGATGAGCACAACTAAGTAGAGGATGTAGTTGCTTGGCTTCCCGATCGCTTTTGAGGACAGCAGCAATGTTTAAGATATCCGACACTACCGCACTGGCTGTCGGACCAGAACCTGCACCAGGACCAGAGAAAATCACTTGTCCAATCGGTTCGCCTTCTACCACAATCCCGTTGTAAACATCATTGATACTGGCAAGGGGGTGAGTTTTGGAAACAAGGGTAGGATGTACCCTCAGCTGAATAGTTTCAGACTTTGGGTTATCTCCAGTTGCCATGGGGTCTCGCTTGGCTACAGCTAAGAGTTTAATTACAAACCCCAGTTTCTCAGCATAACCAATATCTGCTGCACTGATCTGACGAATCCCTTCACAGTGGACATCAGATAACTTAATCCGTCCTGCAAAAGCAATAGAAGCTAAAATAGCAATCTTGTCAGCGGCATCTAATCCATCCACATCAGCAGTAGGGTCAGCCTCAGCATATCCCAACCGTTGGGCATCAGCCAGAATATCGCCAAATTCTCCCCCTTCCCGTTGCATCCGGGTCAGGATGTAATTGGTAGTACCATTAACAATGCCAGTAATACTGTGAATACGGTTCACTCCCAATGCCTGTTTGAGGGGTTGAATTACTGGGATACCCCCCCCAACGGCTGCTTCTAACATGACGTAGACTCCAGCCTCTTCCGCCGCCGCAAAAATTTCATCCCCATAGCGGGAAATAACGGCTTTATTGGCAGTGACAATATGTTTACCTTCGGCAATCGCCTTGAGCATAAGCGATCGCGCTGGTTCTAATCCTCCCAGTAGCTCTACTACAATATCTATCTCTGGGTTGGTGACAATTTCTTCTAGGTCGGTTGTCATCAACTCCAGTGGTAGTTGCACTTCTCTGGGCTTATCAAGCGATCGCACTCCCACCTTGGCAATTTCTATCCCTTGCAGTAGTGGGTTACGTCCAGCTGTGTCGAGTAAAATCTTTGCTGTTCCTGTACCAACCGTCCCTAATCCTAATAAAGCAATCTTAAAAACCACAGTATTTATCCTGAATCTATTGCTTGCCAAACATGCGTTCGCTGAAAGCGGGACGCAGTCCATCGCTTAAAGCGTGCAGATCGCGAATCTTTTTATTTTCTAGCCTACTTTGCGGTTGTTCGCGTAGCGTGGCCTTTTGGCCAAGGTTAATCCGTTGAAGGTTAAAGGTTGTTTCCTGCAACCTGCCAACCGGGTAACCTGACAACCGGCTAACCCAGGTATAATGGTTTCAGGGTATTTATTTATTTATTTTTATTCAAACTGGTGTTATTTATTTTTTTAGTGGATAAAGGTTTCATAATTTAGATGCATTTGCCCTACCTTTATAGGTCAACAAACTAGATTCAAATTCCTTTTGTTTGAGGATCACATCTTTGGTAAACTGTTGTGTATTAAAAATACATAACAGCTTAACTGCTTACCTCACCATTGCCATTGGCATCTTTGCCGATATCCCAGCAGATTAGGTTTTGTTGGGTGCATCTCAATGGATGAAATTAAGCAAAAATTCGCGCGAGAATTCCCACAATCCCCACAATCCCCACACTTCCCACACTTTCCACACTTCCCTTTTTTTTGGAAATATGAGATACACCCGGTTTTGTTGACCTCTTTAATCTCCTCTGTGCTTGAGGCTCAAGCTGATTTCTTGTCCCGTCTTACTTCCTAGAAGACGGGGATAGCCGCGTTCGGGTTATTATTTATTTTGGTTAACTCTTACTTTACTAAACACTTAATATAATAAATGACCTCAACTCCATCAATCAAAGATAATAATCGCGTCTCCCTGACCGATATAGACATGCCTCCGACGCTGTTACTCGGACCAGGGCCATCTAATGCCCATCCCTCCATATTAACAGCCTTGGGACTGCCCCCAGTTGGTCACCTGGATCCCCGTTTCATCGCACTGATGAACGAAGTGCAAACCTTACTCCGCTACGCTTGGCAAACTGATAACCCGATGACCATTCCCATGAGTGGGACAGGTAGTGCGGCCATGGAAGCTACTCTAGCCAATGCAGTAGAACCAGGTGATGTGGTTTTAGTTGGGGTTAAGGGTTACTTTGGACACCGACTCGTGGATATGGCTGGTCGTTATGGTGCTGATGTCCGTAAACTAATCAAGCCTTGGGGGCAAGTCTTTACCCTTGATGAACTCCGAGAAGGCTTGGAAACCCATCGTCCTGCTGTCTTGGCTTTGGTTCATGCTGAAACTTCAACCGGTGCCCGTCAGCCTCTGGAGGGTGTGGCTGAGTTGTGCCGAAATTTCAATTGCTTGCTGCTGGTTGACACAGTCACCAGTTTAGGTGGGGTGCCACTGTTTATTGATGAATGGGGGATTGATCTGGCCTATAGTTGCTCCCAAAAAGGGCTTAGCTGTCCACCAGGCATTTCCCCTTTCACTATGGGAGCTCGTGCCCTCGAAAAACTCAACCAGCGTCGTACCCAAGTCGCTAATTGGTATTTGGATGTATCAATGTTGAGCAAATATTGGGGTGACGAGCGCACCTACCACCACACAGCTCCAATTAATATGAATTATGCCTTGCGCGAAGCGTTGCGATTGGTTGCTCAAGAAGGACTAACCGGTTGTTGGGAAAGGCATCAAACTAATGCTGAATTGCTTTGGGAAGGTTTGGCTGATTTGGGTCTAGAATGTCACGTGGAGCAAGAATTTCGTTTGCCTACCCTGACTACGATTCGGATACCAGAGGGGGTCGATGGCAAGGCAGTTACCCGCAAACTGCTGGATGATTACAACATGGAAATTGGTGGCGGCTTGGGTGAATTAGCAGGTAAAGTCTGGCGCATTGGTTTAATGGGTTATAACTCTCGGCGAGAAAATGTGGAGCAAGTTTTGAGTGCTTTAAAGGAGGTTTTAGGGGATTCTAAATAAAACATAATGGCAAGGGATTGGTAAGCGATGCAGCGCGGTCTTGGGGAGGCAGCGCGGTCTTGGGGGTCTCCCCCATGAGCGACTGCCGTGGTTCCCCCCACTCGCGCTTTGCATCAAGAAGGGATGTAACAGATGGGGTGCATCTTGTTTGTTCAGAAATCTGTTCATTAGCTGATAGCTGACTGCTGATAGCTGAATCATTACCCTTGCCAAGGGGAAAAATACCACAAAGGGTGAAATGTTAAAAATTTCATAAAAACGAGAGCAAGAGGATAAAATTTTGCTCGGATGATGGAGTTTAATCATTCATCAATTTAAAAATAGGTCAATAGTCAAAAAGTCTAGTTTTTTTGACTATTTACTCGTCAAATCATTCTGAAAAAGGATTTAGGATTTTTATTCAGCATCTGTTGAGCATCAATTTATGAAAAATGCTATATTTAAAGATTAAAGATTTGATAGTAACGAGTTAAAGCAACTCAAAATGATCTATGCTATACAGGTTCAGAAATAGTTAAAGGAGAATTGATAATTGTCTCGTCGCTATTTATTTACGTCTGAATCGGTTACCGAAGGTCATCCTGACAAAGTCTGTGATCAGATTTCTGACACTATCCTAGATGCTATGCTCGCTCAAGATCACCAAAGCCGTGTTGCGGCAGAAGTGGTCGTTAACACCGGTTTGGTATTGATTACTGGTGAAATTACCTCCCAAGCCCAGGTCAATTTGATTGATTTGGCGCGGAAGAAAATTGCTGAAATCGGTTACACAGATGCCGACAATGGTTTCTCTGCCAACAGTTGCTCTGTTTTAGTTGCTCTTGATGAACAATCCCCTGATATTTCCCAAGGGGTGACTACTGCCCAGGAAAGTCGGCAGGAAATGAGTGAGGATGAACTGGATGCTATCGGTGCAGGGGACCAAGGTCTGATGTTTGGCTTTGCCTGCAACGAAACCCCAGAACTGATGCCCATGCCCATCAGCCTGGCTCATCGGGTTTCTCGCCGTCTGGCAGCTGTACGTAAAACTGGTGATTTATCTTACCTGCGTCCTGATGGCAAAACCCAAGTCAGTGTGGTTTATGAAGATGGCAAGCCGGTTGGGATTGATACGATTCTGGTTTCCACCCAACACGATGCCACTATTGGTGATATTACCGATGAGGCAGCTGTCCAGGCAAAAATTAAAGATGACTTGTGGTCAGCAGTGGTGGAACCCTGTTTCCAAGATATCGAGATTAAGCCGGATAACAACACACGCTTCCTGGTGAACCCCACAGGGAAATTTGTAGTTGGTGGTCCCCAAGGTGATGCAGGTTTAACTGGTCGCAAAATTATTGTAGACACCTATGGCGGTTACTCACGCCATGGTGGTGGTGCTTTCTCTGGCAAAGACCCCACTAAGGTAGACCGTTCCGCTGCCTATGCCTGTCGCTATGCAGCTAAGAACATTGTGGCAGCAGGTTTAGCAGACAAATGCGAAGTCCAGCTGAGTTACGCGATTGGGGTGGCTAGACCCGTGAGTATCCTTGTAGAAACCTTTGGCACTGGTAAGGTGGACGAGGAGATTTTGCTGGAATTGGTCAACAAGCATTTTGAACTGCGTCCTGCTGGAATTATCCAAACTTTCAATCTGCGCCGATTACCCGCAGAACGGGGTGGTCGTTTCTATCAAGACACAGCAGCTTATGGTCATTTCGGGCGTAGCGATTTGATTTTGCCTTGGGAAGAAACTGATAAAGCAGAAATCCTTAAGGAAGCTGCTGGTAAATCTGGTGCTATATCGATGGCATAAACTACGACTTGGTTAATTTACTTTTGAGGGTTAATTCAAGGTGTTAAGTGTTAGGCATTAGGCTTTAGGGATGAGTTAAAGCCTAATGCCTAGTGCTATTAAGCTATCAGCTATCAGCTATCAGCTATCAGCTATCAGGTATCAGTTATCAGGTATCAGTTATCAGGTATCAGCTTATGGGTTACCTCACAGCGTCGAAGCCTGTGCCACGGTACTTGAGCTGCTTTTGAATAAAACCGGTAAGCATTCGTTTAATCTCTGTTACGTCTGCTGAAAGCTGACCACTGACCACTGACCACTGACCACTGACCGCTGACCGCTGACCGCTGAATGCTTACCTAATACCTAATAGCGTCTTTACGGCTTTTGCTGATTATCTCCCTTCTTAGTTTCAGCAGCTTTACTGGGTTGAAACTGTTTTTTCAACTGAACAAAAAGTTTAAAGCGGGTACGATTGGGGTCGATTGTAGCAACCGTTAAGCCGATGGTATTAATTGCCTTTGCTAAGATTTCTTGCTGGCTTGATAGTTGGGCGAGATTGAGATTACTGCTGTTGAGGGTACGCTCAACATCAAGGAAAAATTGACCAGTGTTGGGATTAGGTTTGGTTGGTACGGTGTTTTGAAACAGAGGTGCTTGAAGTAGTGTCTTTTGGGGTTGAGGGACCAGTTCACTAGCAATGGGGGCTCCTAGGGTGAAGAAGACTACATTCCCTTCTAACCAGCCGTGGGTAGCATTCACCCCTCCTAAAGTAGCTGTCCAGGTCACCATTGGTTGACCGTTCACCTGAGTTTCTACCACCGGTAACTGATAACTATTAGTGATTAAGTCATCCAATTGCTGTAGGGTTGCTTGAGCACGAGAGCGATCGCTTACTTTTACCATCAATGCTATCCCAGCTCCTAAGGGAGCAGAGTAAGGGTTATCCTGAAGCGCCAGTTGTTCGGGAGACATTGGTATTAAGGCTAGGGCAAACTCCCCTTCCATCCAAGACAGTAAATCCTTTTCCCAATCCAACCCTAAGGTGGTTTTCAATCCAGCTTGGAAATTGTCTGGGGAAATGGGGATTAGAGAATTTAATGCTCCTTGTTCGGTATAGTATTGCCAAAATTGTCTGATGTTACCCCCAGATATAATGGCTAGGGTACTCGCTGGCATCCGTCTAGGCAAAAAAGAACCGCTATTTTGGTTACTGACCTTAACAGCGCTTCTGGGTTTGAGCGAGGAAATCCCTTCAAAACTTATCCCCTTTGGTGCTAGGGTTACTGTTGTGACTATGTCTTGCTTTAAGGGTTTAGCTGCTGTTGTTTCAGGCTGCTCCTGGGAATCAGTGGCTACTGCGGCTAAAAAAGCTGGTAGATTAATATACAACTGAGCAAAGGACTGATCAGTTTTAATCTGAGCGATCGCATCTTGGTAACCAGCTTTACTAGCTACCGAGATAGCTCCTTTGTAGGTGTCAATCACCTGATCAATAATTTTGGGGTTTTCACTCACCACTAGAAAACGCCCCAGCACTGCTACTGAGTACTTTTGGGAGTTACTCTTGTTCGTTTCGTAAACCTGAATACCTCTGTAGGTTCTCTCAACCCACTGTTTCCCTGATTGAGACTTGGCTTTTTTGAACAGCTCCATTGCTTGGGTTACTTTGTCAATGGGTAGTACAATCAAACTGGGAAAAACTGATTGATCGTTTGATAAGACTGCTGGTGATAACTCTCTAGGGCTAAAGTATGCTAAGGTAACGTCTTGACCCAACCAAGGTTTGATATCTTCCTGATAGTTGTAGCCGTTAGCAGTTAGTAAATTTTCCTGCAACTGAGCAAGCTGTTTTTCCAAAACTTGTCGAGATTCAGTTGTGCCATAGTTTAGCAACTGCTGCCATTGTTTGGAATCTGTAGAAATTGATGCAGTAAAGAAGGCATTTTGCGGAACTAACTGGGTACTTACCTGAATATTTGGTTGGAAAATCTGCCGCCGCACTAGCAACCAGTAAGCGGTTACTCCACCGCCTACTACCAAGACGGCTGCTGCAAAAATTAGCAGTAGAGAAGATTTCTTTTTTTTTGTCATGGATTTGATTGCTAGGGACATCAATATAAGGGCTTATATCTCTGTGTGACCGTTGAATCTGATTAAAATTGGTTGTTCGTAAATTAATAATTAATAATTAATAATTATCAATTACCAATTATTAATTAACAGGTATGGTATCAACCAGATTAGAAGTGATTAACTGGACTTGATCTTAGCTGTAGATCGTATCTCGTTGCTGATAGGGACGCCCAAGGGATTGAATGGCTGCTTGTAATGTTTCTACTTCCATACAGGTACCCCCCATAGCTCCGGCCATGGTGGTGATATGCTCCTCCATTAATGTGCCACCAATATCATTACAACCCCATTTAAGGGCATCTGTCGCCCCAGCAAGACCAAGTTTTACCCAACTGGGTTGGTGATTTTTAATCCAGTTCCCTAGGAAAATCCGAGCTACAGCTGTGAGTAACAGAGCATCTTTCAAGACTGGTTGATCCCGTCCAACACGATGACGTAATGGTTTGGGAGCTTCCTGTCCGACAAAGGGCAGTAAGATAAATTCAGTGATTAAGCCAGGGTATCCCTGGTTACGGGCTGTTTGTTGAAGCGATCGCAATTTTTCCAAGTGTGCCATTTGTTGTTGGGGTGTCTCAATATGACCGGATAGCATGGTACTGGTTGTGGGCATTCCTAGTTGATGAGCTGTTGACACAATCTCTAGCCAAGTGGCGGTATTGGTCTTTTCCGGACAGAGAATACGTCGGACATCATCATCTAAAATCTCGGCTGCTGTTCCTGGCATTGAACCAACCCCAGCCTCTTGTAGTTGAGCAATCACCTGGGCATAGCTAAGTCCATCTTGGTCAGCAATAAATTGCACTTCCTGGGGAGAGAAAGCATGGAGATGCAGCTGAGGAAAGTCTTGCTTAATGGTTTTTACCAACTCTAGGTAATAGGGCAAGGTTGACCCATTCATCTTTGCCTTGGGGTTGAGTCCGCCCTGCATGCAAATTTCTGTAGCATTCCGCCGCACCGCATCCCCTGCTTTTTGATGAATTTGCTGCCAATCGAGCCAATAAGCACCCTCGTCAGAGGCATCCCGCCGAAAAGCACAGAAACTACAGTGCTGGGTACAGATATTTGTAAAGTTGATATTACGGTTGATAACATAGGTAACGGTATCCCCGACTTGTCTATAGCGCAACCGATCCGCAGTTTCTTGAATTGACGCTACGGCCTGAGGTTCAGTTTGCTTCAAAAGCACAACCCCTTCATCGGGTGATATATCAATACCCCCTAAGGCACGGTTGAGAATAGTATCAACACTAGTGGTAATCACAGGCATATTCAGTAAACCTACACTCAGTAAATCTACAATGATCGCAGTGATCGCAGTTGAACATCTCCATGGTGTAGCCGGAAGGTGAAAATAACTTAGGGGCTAAAACCCCCTGATTCGATATATTTTGTCTGTCATCTATATGAAGCTCCACCACCTGGCAAGCCGTTCGCGTAGCGTCGGGCTTCGCCCGAGGTGGTGGTGTCCTATGCTAACTTAGGATTACCGCTAACCCACAAGTCACACAGGCAGACCCAGCTTCTAGGTGGTCGTCCAGATCTTTTGCTGGAACGACCCTCGTTGTCATTTCTGCAAACGAGCTTAAACACACCTCTAGCACCGATATTGTAAGCGCCATTTAAATCTGCATTAAAGCGTTTACCTGAGGTGAAGGTTGCTAAAGAGTATTTTTTTGAATTCCTCTTGACCACGCCGGAACCATCATAGGCCAACTTTGAAGTATAAGCTGCCACAACTTCTACAACTCTTCCGCCTAATTCCGCCCATTTCATTTCGGTGAAATCTCGGATTTTAGATTTGAGCCATCCATGGAATTTTTGCCGCAGGTTCGATCGCTTTTTGCCACCCTTTGGCCTCCAGCCTTTAAGATTCTCAAACACTATAGCTGAAGAATTGAACTTTTTGGCAATCTCGACAATCCGCTTTGAAACAATATGGCCGATCTGATGATTGATTCTTCGGCATTTATCGTAGGTTTTAGAGCAGAAACCTTTATGGAGTTTCCCGCCTTTACCCATGGTCAATGATGCCCGTGTAGATACGGACTTTAGTCTTTTATCTCGGCGGTCTATGTCTCTTCCAGGATGAACGAATTCAGCATGGATTACAGTTCCGCTGTGAGTTACGACTGCTATTGTGGCTGTTGTGTTGATTCCTAGATCGACTGCTGTAACATTTGCCTCTGGTTTTATTTTTTCTGGCTTACAGGTAAATGGAACTGACAGGTAATACCCCCGATTGTTTATTACTAGAGAAGGAGACATCATCTTGTTAGATGCTACCAAGTGACGCTCTCTTAAACCGGTGATATGAACATCAGTCCAGATCCAATCAGAGCCATTAAAGACCTTAACTTCTACTGTATTGAAACCATGTAGTTTATAGCACTGCCCTTTGTAGAGGGATGGATAACAACCGGTACTTGCATTCAGTCTTGGAGGCTTGGCGTCCTTTCTTTTTCTACTTCCTGATTGCCAATCCCGATAACGAGTAACAAAACTACTAACCTGACCAGCGGAAAATGCGATTGCAGCCCGACGTAAGTAACTAGGGAATTTATAGAAGGTTTTATTGAATTGGGGATATTTGATATTAGGACGCTTAGCAGTCTTGTGCATCAATTTCTCAACGGCAGGGGTCAATTGATCTGCCGTTAAATCCCCAAGTTCCCCCCAGTGAGTATAGATGATGCCAACCAAGTACCGACAAGCACGACGGTAGACCTCGACCGTCTCACTAAGCAGTACACGCTGCTCGGTGGTCGGGTTGAGTCGTTACGGTCGATGGGGGCTATTGAACCCCGCACCTCCGCTTCAGAACCGTGCATGAAACTTTCGCCTCACACGGCTCCTAAGTATCTTTTTGGCTCCAGTGTAATTGTTGGTGGCAACTTTGGTGTACAGCCATCAGGTTGTTTTCCTTCCAGTTGTCATGATTTTCATCAATGTGGTGAAGGTGTACCTTTTCCTCATTAATAAATTTCAACCCGCAATGCCCACAGGAATGGTTTTGCCGTTTTAAAGCTTTTGCTGTAGCGTTATCATAGAGTTTGGAGTTCCTATTGCTCCAGTAAACCAGGTCTCCATCATATGGAGACTTGGTGCCTTTGACGTTTACGTGCTGATTTTGTTCATACCTTACTTCTGGAAAGGCTTTCTTGCATAGCTCTGTGGCCTTATGTCTGCTAATTTTCTTTTCCTTTCGGAACTTTCGATTTGCAGTTTTGGTCATGAACCAGAGACTATCTCGGGAACTGCTCATGTCACAGCTTTTGTGGTAATTCCTCCATCCACGCACGATTGGTGCTAGCTTTTTGGCTTTTACTTCGGCTCCATAATTCGAGTTATTGACCACGGTTTTAATCTTCTCACGTATGTTCCGGTGATTTTCCTCTGAGGGAATGCATCGGAATTTTCCGTTTTTCTGTACGCGGAACTTCCACCCCAGGAAGTCAAATCCGTCTGTCGTATTAGTTATCTTGGTCTTTTCTTCACTGATTTCCATCCTTCTTTCTGCGAGAAAGGTTTTAATTTTCTCTAGTACTTTTTCAGCGTTATCTTTTGGCTTGAGGATTATTACCATATCGTCAGCATATCTAATGCACCTATTTTTTGGATTTATTTCCTCGATTCCGTTAAGTGCTATGTTGGCGAGAAGTGGACTGACCACACCTCCTTGGGGCGTTCCTTGCTCCGGGAATTCTGGATTGATGCCTGCTTTTAGACATCTGAATATCCCTATCTTCAGACCCGCAGGAGCTAGCAATCTATCCATAATGGAGCTGTGGGATATGCGGTCAAAACACTTCTTTATATCCAGTTCGATTACTCTTTTATTAATGCCGTTTTTTCTTGAGTTCAGATTTTGGAATAGCATTTTTTGTGCGTCTTGGGCACTTCTGCCAGTCCTAAACCCATAGCTGTAGGCACTGAACGTTGCTTCATGAGCAGGTTCTAGAGTATATTTTGCTAGACATTGCCATGCTCTATCTTGGATTGTTGGTACTTTCAACATTCTCGTACTCCCGTTTTTCTTGGCTATGGGGATTTCCCTTAAGCCTTGATGCGTCCAATTTTCCGCACTGGAGCCTAGTTTTTCAAGTACCTGGAACCTTTCTTTGTAGTTTAAGGATGCTTTCCCGTCTACTCCGGCGGTTCTTTTTCCTTGATTGAGCTGTGTTACTTGTCGGACGGCCAAAAGTTGTGCTGAGCGGGATTTCATTATCAGTTTTTGAAGTGACCGAGCTTTCTTTAGGTCGCCAACTCGAACTGCTTTATAAACTCTTCTTTGTAGGCGGAATAAGTTTTTTTCGTGCTGTTTCCAGCGTTCACTCTTCCAGAGGTCACTATATCTATTTGATATGTGTCTACCCATGCTCTTCTCAGATTTGTTTATCTTGATACCCGTAGCCAGTTTTTCGACTACATCCTACCCGACAGTAGGGATTAAGTTTGGCATAACTTACTCAGGTTCGACTAATTCCTTAGACCTATTATTGCTGTCGTTTTTACTCGTTCCATCTGTTGGATTGTTTTGGCGATTTAGGGCAGTCCACTTTGCCTATCCTCTTCTCGGAGATTACAACTGTCAATGGAAAAACGTTGTGAGAATTAAAGGATAAAGTCTCGCATATTTGACAGATTGCGGCTTCCGACTTAGACACTTTTTCAGGACTTTCACTACTGTTACCCTTGTCGCCTCCCCATTAGCGGTAGTGTGGTTAATCTGCTTCGCCTCTAATTCCGCCCTGGTGCCAGCTTCACTCTACAAGTTGCCGCTTGTTCGGTGTGGCCAAGGTAGGGAGTCACTTGTTCTCCTCAAGGGGTGGGTTTTCACCACCATCCTACAGATAGTTAGGATTTCTGGGTTTTCCCCGCGAATCCCCCTAGTTTTACCCCTCCTGTTTCAGGAGGCTCTTCCTAGGAACGAGCCGCACTCCATTTATCGGTGCGGATAACTTTGGCTGGCGTTTTCATCTGTTTCTTTGCTACTCTATTTTTAGTAAATACGGCTATTCTAGATAGGTCAAGCACAAGGCAAAAGAAAACTCAAAAAAGGATGAGAGGAATCCCGGTTTATTATGATGAACTAAAAAAAAACACACCATAATGCTGACCGATACGGCATGGAATAGATTGCGAGCTTCTGCCAAAGAAACAAATATCAGCGTTGGAGAACTAATAGAGCGCTGGGCTAGAGATAACTGATTACTCCTTAACCCCCACCTGGCAAGCCGTTCGCGTAGCGTGGCCATAGGCCAGGTGGGGGAATGCGTCGTATCATTGTTCAATTCCATTGGCAAGTGTGCTCCTTTGCTGATTGAGGTTACTATTTTTGAAAACTTTCCTGAGAAGTCTCTGGTTTCAGCCCCTGTTGCTATTATTTTGGATTACTATTGGCAGTGTTTTACGCTTCACTAACCTCACCCTGAAGTCCCCCTGGACCGATGAATTTGCCACAATCGTGTTCAGCTTGGGCAATAGTTATCAAACCTTACCCCTAGACCAAGCCATTTCCCTATCTACCCTGTTACAACCACTGGCATTTAATCCAGAATCGGGAGCATCAGCAGTTATTCATCATTTATTTACTGAGGATCACCACCCTCCCCTATATTTTGTCCTGGCGAACTGGTGGATGAGGCTATTTTCCTTCGGTGTACAGGCGTTCGATGGAACATCGTTACAGCATAGCGACTTAGTAATTTGGGGGATGCGATCGCTTCCCGCCCTGTTCGGTATAGTATCAATTCCAGTAATCTATGGACTGAGCTGGGTAGGGTTTCGTTCCCGGTTAGTGGCTCAACTAGCAGCAGCAATTATGGCTGTGTCTCCCTACGGTGTCTTTCTAGCCCAGGAAGCCCGTCATTACACCTTAGCTATTTTGTGGGTAATGGCATCCCTGTGCTGCTTAGTTATTGCTGTACAACATCTTCAACGCCAGACTGTTCTACCGATTTGGATATCCCTGTCTTGGGTAGTGGTTAATTGTTTAGGTATAGCAACCCACTATTTTTTTCTCCTGACCCTGTGTGCTGAGGCCATGGTTTTGTTAGGACTTTGGGGATTAGCCAAACTTTCTCCTTCTCGACCCTATCCAATCCGGCGCATTGGTGCAGTTGCTGTAGGTAGTGCTATGGGAGGATTAGTTTGGTTACCGGTGTGGCTATCGAGTTACGATGCTCAGATGACTGAATGGATTATCAGTAGCACTGAAGGGAGTTGGGCTTGGAGCAAGCCAATTTTTCAAGCTTTCGCTGCTTGGATCACCATGTTATCGCTATTGCCGGTAGAGTCATCTTCCCTGATCGTGGTCATTGCTTCGGGTTTGGTGATGTTAGTGTTTCTAATCTGGTTGCTCCCGATTCTCTATCGCTATCTAAAAATACAACTAAATCACCCTCAGACTGGTTTGGTCACAGGGGTTTTAGGGAGTTTCTTGATTAGTGCGATCGCATTATTTTTTGGTATTACTTACTGCCTTGGTACTGACCTCACCCGTGGTGCTCGGTATAGTTTCGTTTACTTCCCTGCTGTGATTGTCTTAGTAGCAGCCGCCCTAGCCGTGAGTAACCCTCGCGCCTCAACCACAAATTCCACTGACAATAGTAGCCCTAGTAGACCAAAAACCATAGCGCTAGTTTTGATAATGGGGTTTTTGAGTAGTATTACCGTAGTCAGCAATCTAGGCTATCAAAAATACTATCGTCCAGATTTATTGGTACCCATAATTGAACAACAGTCATCAGTACCGATACTAATTGCTACTACTCACAACACCTTGGTACAGACTGGTGAAATGATGGGGCTGGCTTGGGAATTCCAACAGAAGGCTGATCAAAAACTATCCTCAGTTAATCCCCAATTTATATTGGCACATCAAGACCAAATTCAGTGCCAGCAGAGCAATTGTCCGGCTGCTCTCACTCTTAAACAAACTGTCGCTGATTTGTCAAGTACCCTAGATTTATGGTTGGTGAATTTTAACGCAACAGTTGAAGAGTTACCTAATTGTTCTGCTGAGAATTCTGTTAATAATTTAATATCCGTGGATGGTTACCAAGCTCAGGTTTATCACTGTCTTGATCCTCAGCTATCAGCTGTCAGCGATCAGCCGTCAGCTTATTTTATTCAATAGCTGATAACTGATAACTGATAGCTGATAGCTTACACAAAATATGCGATAGTATCTTTTGTAACAAACTTTAATTAAACCCACCCCCATGAGTATCGCCCCCCTAAGCTGGCAAGAACTAGAAGCTCTGACGGATTTTAAAATAGATACCGTTAATGGAGCTACTAACGCTCAATCTTGTTTGCGCCTATTTGGTTTTAGTGAATCTGATATTCGGGTTACCCTATACCGGGATAACCACGCTTGGTGCCCTTACTGCCAGAAAATTTGGCTATGGTTGGAAGAAAAACAAATTCCTTATCGTATCCAAAAAATTACCATGTTTTGTTATGGTAAGAAAGAACGTTGGTACAAGCAGAAAGTGCCATCCGGAATGCTACCAGCCCTAGAGCTAGATGGTAACTTTATCACCGAAAGTGATGACATTTTAATCGGATTAGAGCGGGTTTTTAAACCCTTAGAGCAAAGCATGAAAGACCCGGCTGTCATAAAGCTAAGGCAGTTGGAGAGACTTCTGTTTAGAGCTTGGTGTACTTGGCTGTGCTATCCTACACGTTCATCTAAAGAAGAGCAACATCACCAAGACCAATTTATTAAAGTGGTGGGGATGGTGGAAAATGCCCTCAGTCGCACTCCGGGTCCTTACTTTCTGGATCAGTTTGGTACTGTTGATGTGATTTTCATGCCTTATGTCGAACGCATGAATGCCAGTCTTTATTACTACAAAGGCTATTCTATGAGGGAAGAAAATCCCCGATTGGCAGCTTGGTTTGAAGCCATGGAAACCCGACCTACCTATCGTGGCACACAGAGCGACTTCCACACCCATGTCCATGATTTGCCTCCCCAGATGGGGGGCTGCTGGCAAAATGATAAACCCCAGACGTTAATCAATCAGGCACGGGTGGACAATGGTCCTTGGGAAGGGCTACCGGATGTAACTTACCCAGAACCGGAGACTTCCCGTACTGAAGCTCTCCAACGAGTGCTTAAACACCGCACTAATATCATTCGAGTTAACCCCGCCGACGAGACACTGTTTGATCCAGCCCTGCGTTGTGCCTTGACACAGATGATTACCGGGGAAACCTGTATGCCACCGTTGGGTTCAGATCCTGCTCTTAGATATTTGCGCGACAGAATTAGTGTTCCTCGGGATATGTCTATCTATGCTGCTAAGAGGCTCAGAGAGTCTCTGGAAAAAACTGCCTCTTTAGTAGGAAATGGTCAAGGTTCTGCTATTCCCATCCGTCACCGACGTGACCAAGATCCAGCTAACTTTGCCAAGGCGATCTAGAGTTGCGATTAGCCCGAAGGGCGTTGGCTAGCGAACGCATTAACTTTATCCAGCACATTAATCGTAGGGTGGGCAGTGCCTACCAACCCTATGACCAGCTTGGTGAATTTGTCTGATCCACTGCCCACCCTACATCTGTTGGAGTCAGGAGTTAAAAGCTTGGAGTCATAATAAATTAGAGGCATTGGCCAATAGCTCTAAATAGAACCCAACTAAATTAATAAATTAACAATGACTAACAACGGCTCGAACAGATTAGATCGAATTGAAGCAACATTAGAACAGATGCTAGCTGTTCAACGTGAACTACAAGAAACACAATTAAGGTTTCAAGAAACACAATTAAGGTTTCAAGAGAACCAACAACGACAAGAGACAATATTAGAACAGATGCTAGCTGTTCAAGCTGAACTACAAGCTGGTCAACTTGAACTACAAGCTGGTCAACTTGAACTACAAGAAAGACAATTAAGGTCTCAAGAGAACCAACAACGACAAGAAAGGATATTAGAACAATTGATTGGATATAGCATCACCCAGGAATCTGATAAATTAGATTTAGAGGAAAGAATGAATGCCTTAGAGCAACGAGTTAGAGGATTAGAAAATCGGTGAATTCCCTCTTAGCTCAATTAATGCTTGGTTTTAGGCAAAGGGCAAATCCTAAAGTGGGCAGTGCCTAGCAAACCGATGGCTAGCTTGGTGAATCTGCCTGATCCACTGCCCACCCTACATCAAGCTCAATACAAATACAGGGTTGTATAGCAATGAAAACTAAATCTATGAATGGGGATAAGTCCCAACGGGCGAGCAAAAAGAAGCATCTACTAGCAGCAGATAGTAAAAAGAAAGATAATAAAAAATTAAATAAGGAAAAATTAAATAAGAAAAAACTCAAGAAACAAAAGAAGGCCAATCTCCCCAATTCAGAACGAAGAGTGTTCTACCACATTTCTGAGGCAGAAGGCAGCTCTAAACTTCCCAGGAAAATTTATGAAAAGGAGCTTGCCCGTCTGCAATTGGAACTGGTGAAAATGCAATACTGGACTAAGCATACTGGGACCCGGATTGTGATTGTGTTTGAAGGACGTGATGCAGCGGGTAAGGGAGGGACTATTAAACGGATTACCGAACCCCTAAATCCACGTGGCTGCCGAATTGTGGCATTGGGTACACCCAGTGATCGGGAAAAGACCCAATGGTATTTCCAGCGCTATGTAGCTCATCTGCCCGCAGCCGGTGAAATTGTCTGTTTTGACCGCAGTTGGTACAATCGAGCTGGGGTGGAGCATGTGATGGGTTTTTGTACCGATGCACAGTATCAGGAATTCATGCAAACCTGCCCAGAATTTGAGCGGATGTTGGTCAGATCTGGCATAATTTTGCTGAAGTATTGGTTTTCAGTAAGCGATGAGGAGCAAGAGCGACGCTTCCAATCTCGCACCACCGATCCCGCTCGTCGCTGGAAGCTCAGCCCGATGGATCTAGAATCTCGCGATCGCTGGGTGGAATATTCTCAAGCAAAAGACAACATGTTGGCTCACACCAATATTCCAGAAGCCCCCTGGTTCACGGTGGAAGCTGATGACAAAAAGCGTGCTCGGCTTAATTGCATCAGTCATATTCTCAGCAAGATTCCCTATGTTGATATGACACCGGAACCTCTAGAATTACCCCCACGCAAGAAGGCTCCCAATAATTATGTGCGCCCACCTCTGTATGAGCAATTCTTTGTGCCCCAGTTGTATTGAAATTTGGGAACGTCCTAAAATTCAGGACTTAGGGGTTTATTCCTGTATATTATTTCATTATCCTTTGGCTGATCAAAGAACTGATAACCATTCCGATAAGCTGCTCTAGGGTCAAGTAAATACTGAATCTTTTGTGATGTTTCTTCAATAGCATGTATAATCCTGCCAAGGATATCAGTTTGCTTAGCTTTAACTAGCAACAAACACTGATTAGGATAAAAAACAACAATCAGCAAAGTATCTCTAGATTCCATCAATATTTTTTCGTTGTTTACCAGACTAGGTAAGCGGTTAATAGATTTGTGAAACTCGATTATTTGATCTGCTATTTTTAGAGTTTCAGTTTTATTTAATTCACCTATATATTCAGTAATAGGTAACTGTTTATAGAGGATAACTGCACCTACAATGTCATCATTATCAGCTACTAAATCCCTAACAATTATATCGTAATATTGTGGTTGTTTTGACATCATATTGATTCTGGTCATGGGATTATTTTTGATTAAACTACTCTAGAACAGGGAACAGGTAATATCATGTCCGGTTGAGTACTTATACTAAGCGCCTTCTGCCTTCTGCCTTCTGCCTTACTTTAGCCAAAGTGTAAGTATTCAACCGGACATGATATTAATTATGTCTTTGCTGATCTCTCAGCGATGATTGCTTGACATCTGCCTTAAGCAAAAAGCCACTGTAGGCAGTCATACGGTGTTCGTGGAAATCTAGACCTTCAATTTCTGCTTTTTCTGTAACTCTCAGACTTGAGGAAAGTATGCTTTTAACAAATAACCAAGCCAGCCAGCTCATGACAACCGTTGACAGACCTACTGCAACAATGCCGAGTAGTTGAATAAAAAGCTGCCGGATACTATCTATCCCGCCACCACAGAATAGTCCGGCTACTGGACCGTTACCAATACTATACAAATCACCAGGTCCTTCACTGAAAAGAGCTAAAGCCAGTGTTCCCCAGACTCCACTGACAAGATGGACAGAAATAGCACCTACTGGATCATCAATTTTCATCCTGTCCCAGAAGTCCACTGAAAAGACCACAATTATTCCTGCCAGCAGACCTATAGCAATAGCTTTACCAATCGTAACGAATGCACAGGATGCAGTAATAGCTACTAAACCCGACAGTACTCCGTTAATAATCATAGTGGGGTCAGGCTTACTGTCAGGATCCCTTGGGTCAAACCAGGTAGTTATAGCTGCGGCAATACCCCCTGCACAAGCTGCTATATTCGTCGTGAGGACAATATGGCTAATGGAGTTGGGATCTAAATTCGTTGTTCCGGGATTAAAAATGCTTGAGCCGGGATTAAAACCAAACCAGCCCAGCCATAAAATCGAGCAACCTAGAATCGCCAGGCTGAGATTGTGTCCGGGCAGCCCATAGGAGACGCAATCTATATATTTGCCCTTGCGTGGTCCGAGAAGGTAAGCACCTACTAAGGCAGAGCCACCGCCTACGCAGTGAACTACCGTTGAACCAGCAAAGTCCCAAAATTTCAGCCCTTGTAGCCAGCCTCCTCCTAGCCAGCCTCCTCCCCAAATCCAGTGACCCGTGATTGGGTAAATGATGCCCACAAGTAGAACGCTGAACAGACAAAACGCCGAAAATTTGATGCGCTCGGCCACTGCTCCAGACACAATAGTGGCAGCAGTTCCAGCAAAAACCAGTTGAAAAAAGAACTTGGCGTTAAGGGGTATACCAATATCTTTTAGTGAATAGAAGACACCGTTGTAGGCTTCTCCTATGGCTGGACTATTATCTAATCCTGAAAGGAACAAGCCATTGAAACCTAAAACAGGGTTTCCATCACCAAACATGACAGCAAAGCCAACTGCCCAGTAAGCGACTGTAGACAGGGCAAACACAATCAGGTTTTTAGTCAAAATGTTGGCGGCGTTCTTTTGGCGGCAAAGACCAACCTCCAACATCCCAAAGCCCGCGTTCATGAAGAATACTAAACAACCAGTGAATATCACCCAGATAGTATCCACGGCAATTTGAAGAGATGCAAGGGTAGTCTTAAAAGGTAGATTCTGGGCTACTGCTACCTCGGTACACAACACCATGATTATTGCGATTAAGGGCAAGCAAACTTTCCAGCTTTGCAGCCTCCAACCGGTGGTACACCTTGACCTTTTACGGTTTTGTTTAGACATTAGTAATCAAAGGTTTAGTGCTTAGAATAAAAATCAATACTTGTAAGCATTCAGCCGTCAGCTTTCAGCCGTCAGCTTTCAGCTTTCAGCGTAGACCCCTGAATTAATTAATTTTTTTTGGCCTTAGGCTACTAGTGAAAACTCTTTTAGCGTAGATAAAATTTTGGCGTAGATAACACCCTAATCTTAAATCAGCCTAAGTCATGAGTGACCATTGACTTGGCTTATCCTTACACTAGTTCCCTTGATTCTATGAGTAACTGAATCTATTTGTTACCTGGGCACTTGACAGTGTTGTTCCAGGAAGCAGTTAAGCTCTATCTTACTCTTATAGTAGAGGATATTGTCAATGTTGTATGCTAACCTTAGCCTTTTTCTTTTTTTATTCGTCGAAATATATTCCTGTTTTTTTACTATCGTAAAATTTAATTATTCAGCAGTCAGCAGTCAGCAGTCAGCGGTCAGCCGTGAGCTAAAAGCTCACGCTACTTGAGGTGCCGTCAGCCGTCAGCTAGCGTGCCCATCGCCCATAAGCTGATAACTGTTCGCGTAGCGTGCCCGTAGTGCATAAGCTGAATGCTTACTGAGATGTAGCCAGCGAGGATTGATGATCGTGATTTTTTTTTGCATCATGGAAGTAACTCCTTTTTAGGAGGGAGGAAAGCCGCGCTGGTCGTGGTTAACAGTTGTAACCAGCGCGGCTATTAGTATCGGTCGTCACTTTCTATAGTATACATAACTCCTCGAAAAAATGCAAGGGGTATTTTTTTTTTTACATTTATTTACAAATAAAAGTTTTAGGGATTTGTCTACTCAATTATGTTGAATTTGTACAGTATTTTTCATTGGCTTATATTTTGATATACCACGGAATAGGGAACAGCGGATCTGGGAACAGGGAACAGTGAATATATAAAAAATCGGTTTACATGATAGAATAGCTAAGGTTTTTTGAAAATTCAAATTGGATACTACTCAGTTATCACAAAAAACTCAAACCCTATCTCCCTGCGACTGCATCAAGACACAGGTAAATATTAATAAACTTGGTGGAATATCTGAGTTGAGGCCAAGGGCAAAATGCCCCCCGTTATTAAGGGTTCAGTTGAATACCCATAATCAAGACGATTGATCGGGAGATGCCTTTGCCCTGGAAGTGGAGCAACTGACTAAGATTCAGGACTTTCCGGTTTGTTCCTGTATCTTTTTTCATTATTATTTTGCCTAACACTGGGCTGATCACCATTGCCAGAAGCTGGATTAGGGTCAACTAAAGACTGAATCTTTTCTGAGGTATTTTTAATAGTCTTTCTAAGGCTCCCAAGTCTATTAGTTTTTTTAGCTTTAACTAGCAATAAATAATCCTTAGCGTTAAAAACAACAATTAGATCAAAATCTTGATATTCAAACCAAATTCGGTTGGGTCGTTTAATACTAGCAACATTGATTATTGCCTCTGCTATTTCGATAATTTCATCTTCAGATAATTCGCCTATATAATCAGTTTATGGTAGCCCTTCGTCGGAGATAATAACTGCACCTATAATGTCATCATGAGCATCTACTAACTCCCTAACAATGCTATCATAATTTTGTGTTTTTTTTGACATATCGATTATTGCCAGGGACTTAATGGTGGGTAGACTAATCTTGATCGTCTTGATCGCGATCCGATAAAAAATCGTCTCTTATATGATCAAGGCTTTCTTTAGAATTAACTCTGATTCTTAGATATTTATGAAGTTCTTCTCTAAATGTTCGTTCAAGAAACTCCTTGATTTCCTGCTTGCTCTGCGGGCGATTCAAGCGCCTTTTATAAAACTTCTCAAAAACGGACGTATATGTCAGCCCCATCATTACTACATAGGTAGCAGCTAGTGCTCCTGCTACTGCCTCTGTTGCCAGAAAACCAGGAGGAAACAAGCCGACCAAAAAGGTAGCTGAGATTTCTAAAGCCCCAGTTGCTGGAACACTAATTGCTGTCACAATTGTTTGACCGCTAATTTGGTCTATAATTTCGATAATATCATCGGACTTATATAATTTTGCTATAACCTTTAGAAGACCAACTTGAGAGGAAGTCATGGCTATGACCGCTAAAAGCGGGACGGGAAAAAACCCAGCTCCAAAGCAAGTTGTAGCAGCAGCAGCAATGTATTTCCAGGCTACCTTCTTCTTGTATCCAATATTGACTATTTGGTTGGCAACGATGGCATCTGAATATATAGTCGGTAATAACTCAACGGTTTTACTGACCAATTCTTCCAGTCCAAAAGCTTTACAAATGGGTCCATTGTACCTCTCTAAAGGTTTAGCGGCTACCTCGAGAATGTCATAAGCCTTATTAAATTCACAATTTCTGATCACATCCTTAAGCTTATCAATGTCTTCAGGACTGACAATATCGCACTGAGACAAAACTATGATCACAGGAATTGCTAATCCGTTGAGTTCGTTAATGATATCCGCATCGAAGCCTTCAACTCTTTTTGAGGCCGCATTGATAACATACCAAATCAAGTGGATTTGAGCTTCTAATCCTTCGGCTTGTTTGGTCTCTATAAAATCAAACAGATTTACTTTGAACTCTTGTTCTTTATTCGCTTCATAACCGGCTGAATCGTATAAATTAATGGGTTTCCGTGTATCGACAGAACTATGATCTGGAGTATAAAGCTTGAATGATTGAGTTACAGGCCATCCCGCATCTGTTTCGGCTTTTTCTACCCCAAATACCTTATTAATAAGAGTACTTTTACCCGTACCAGTCTTACCAATTATGGCTATATTGGGAACTTCCATTTCTTCAACGATTTTTCTTAGCTCATCGTCCATAATCGTCATGATGACTCTCCTAACTCTTGAGTTTGTTAATTCTTTAGTTTGTTAATTCTTTCTTGGGGGATCCTTGAGCGCTGATTCCTTGACATCTGCCTTAAACAAAAAGCCACTGTAGGCGCTCATACGGTGTTCGTGCAAATCTAGACCCTCCTTTTCTGCTTCTGGTGAAACTCTGAGATCTGAGGAAAGTATGCTTTTAACTAATAACCACGCAAGATAGCTCAGGACAACTGTTGACAGACCTACTGCAACAATGCCAAGTAGTTGAATAGAAAGCTGCCGGATACTATCTATCCCGCCACCACGGAATAGTCCTGCTACTGGACCATCACTATACAAAGCACCAGCTCCTTCACTTCCTTCACTGAAAAGGCCTAAAGCCAGGGTTCCCCAGACTCCACCGACAAGATGGACAGAAATAGCACCTACTGGATCATCAATTTCCATCCTGTCCCAAAATTCCACTGAGAAGACCACAATTATTCCTGCCAGCAGACCTATAGCGATAGCGCTATCAATGGTAACGAATCGACAGGATGCGGTAATGGCTACCAAACCCGACAGTACTCCGTTAATAATCATAGTGGGGTCAGGCTTACTGTTAAGATCCCATGGGTTCAACCAGGTAGCTATAGCTGCGGCAATACCCCCTGCACAAGCTGCTGTATTCGTCGTCAGGACAATATGGCTAATTGCCTTGGGATCTAATTCCATCGTTGAGCCCGGGTTAAAACCAAACCAGCCTAGCCATAAAATCAAGCAACCTAGAATCGCGAGGCTGAGATTGTGTCCGGACAGCCCATAGGACACGCCATCTATATATTTACCCTTGCGTGGTCCGAGAAGGTAAACACCCACTAAGGCAGACCAACCGCCTACGGAGTGAACTACGGTTGAACCAGCAAAGTCCTCAAATCCTATCCCTTTTAGCCAGCCTCCTCCCCAAATCCAGTGACCCGTCATTGGGTAAATGATTGCCACCAGGAGAAGGCTGAACAGACAAAAGGCGGAAAATTTGATCCGCTCAGCCACTGCTCCAGACACAATAGTGGCAGCAGTTCCAGCAAAAACCAGTTGAAAAAAGAACTTGGCGTTGAGGGGTATATCAATATGTGTTAGTGAATCGAAGACATCGTTACTTTTAAGGAAAAAGCCACTCAAACCTATAAAAGGGTTCCCATTGCCAAACATGAAAGCAAAGCCAACTGCCCAGTAAGCGGCTGTAGACAGGGCAAACACAATCAGGTTTTTAGTCAAAATGTTGGCGGCGTTCTTTTGGCGGCAAAGACCAGCCTCCAACATCCCAAAGCCCGCGTTCATAAAGAACACTAAACAACCAGTGAATATCACCCAGATAGTATCCAGGGCGATTTCGAGAAATTTAACCTGGTTTTGGAGAGATTTAAGCTGGTTTTGGAGAGATGTAAGCTCAGAAGGTGGATTCTGGGCTACTGCTACCTCGGCACACAACAAAATGATGATTGCGATCGCGGGCAAGCAAACTTTCCAGCTTTGCAGCCTCCAACCGCTGCTGCACCTTGACCTTTTGCGCTTTTGTCGAGACATTAGTAATAATTAGAATAAGAATAAATACTTTCCCACTAGCAGCTGTGGCAATCCACAGTGGTATGGGAATCATGGCCAAGGAATTGATTCCAAGACCTGTCGATGGATACCTACAATCTCGGTTATCTGTGCTCATTAGGAATTAGCACAAAAAACCTAGCAGGTTCATAAATTAATTAAATTTTTTGGCCTTGGGCTAAGAGTTAATAGGCCTTTCGGCATCAGGGTAAGCGCAAGAATCAATAAGTTGTGGCTCATTGATAAAAAGACGGCACAATTATCAATAACTTAACTCTATTGCGAGTACAGTTCTACGAGATGATAGGGGTTTTGAGCCACGAGCAACCGATATCCAGCCAATGCACATTATGAGCCATTTTTTCTTGCGCTTACCCTGCTTTCGACGTAGATTAAGCCCTGAGCTTAAATGAGTCTAACCCCTATGTGAAATTGACCTGGCTTATCGTTACACTAACTCCCTTGAGCCTATCAGGAAGTGGAGCTATTCGCTCTCTTGCCACTTAGCCGTATTTTTCCAGGAATTAGTTAACCATTATTTTACTCTTATACTAGACCATCTTGTCAAGATTGTGTGCTAACCTTAGCCTTTGTATTTTTTTTGTATTCGAATAAATAAAATTTACAAATAGCTCGTGAACTATAAGGCTGATTTAAAATAACCCCAAAAAATCCTTGTATTTCTTTTATAATAGTGCTTGTTGTCTATTTTAGATTCCCTTGTTTCCTCAATCCTCTGTTTACATCTCAAATGGAAAAGCTATATCTCAGGGGAATTTAATATTTTTTTGTATAAAATGTACTTGACAAATATTCAGGTAAGTTATATATTAGTTTGGTCACTGTTGAGGCTACCTCCCAGCAGCCCAACGGGTTAACCTGAAGATCAGCAAAAGTTTTTATTTCGCGATCGCTGATCATGTCAAAGGGCTTATGGCTTGCTTGTGCTGACATCTCAGCAGCTAGAGCCCCGTGTGGAAAGAACCCAGCGTCACAAGGGTCTCGATTGAACCAATTTGGGCAGCTTAAAACAGACTCTCGCCGCCTACAAAGCTCGAAAGTGTCAGGGTGCATCTCATTAAAGCTGTTTGACCCGGTGGGTGGAATGGGCATCTTGCCCGTTATCCCTCTTCTGTCACTCTCCGAAATCTTTTGTCTTTTCTAAATTCTAGAACTTTTGTAGTTCAAGGGATTACCAGATTTTTTTCTAGCAACAAATACAGTATCCAATTTTTTCTAATAGAATAGCTTGTATTGATTGACTGATAATACTTCTGAAGATTGGTGTCCCGGAGACTGACAAAAGAGGGATAGCTAGTCTAACCCGTCCCAATTTTATTAAAGCTCTTCCTCAATTAGCTCCTTTAATCATCAAGTTTGGGGGTATTGAAGCCCTAAGAGAAACGGTGGCAGCGGTTGATGATGTTAGTCGATGGTGGAAGTAGGGAAAAGGGAGTAGGGAGTAGGGAGTAGGGAGTAGGGAGTAGGGAAGAGTTAATCAAGGATAGAGGAATTATGATTAGCCTTACTGGGTGTGAAGTGAACCAGTGTTAGGATTCAGTTGATGCCTGTGCCATGGGGAAGAATTGCGCTAAGCTAATGTTAGCTTAATCATGGGCAAGTTTCGTTTTGCTAACTCACCTAGACTATAGGTAAGCTCAATCAATAATAATCAACACTCTCATCCAAACAATACTATCCATGGAAAACGTCAATCAAATCACTTTAAGTTTACCCACAGATTTGCTGAAAACTACAGAAGAACTAATTCAGACAGGACTAGTAAAGAATCTTGAGTAATTAGTTGTATTAGCCTTGCATCATGAAATTGTAAAAATTAAACAGTTACAGCAAAACAATCAACAGCTACAAGAAAATAGCAATGGTGTAGATGATCCCATTTGGGGACTTGGAGACAATCCAGTTGTGGGTGGAGTCAGTTTAGAATGAAGAATGAAGAATGAAGAATGAAGAATGAAGAATGAAGAATTTAGAATTCGGTAGCAAGTATTGGGACAGTCTGTCCCGTAAAGCCAAATGACTGAGGATGAATTCAAACTTGAAATTGCGCTGATGCTGTATAATCAAGAAAAAATCAGCAGTGGCAAAGTCGGTTTTTGTAATCTTTAATTAAACGGTTATTTTTGAATAATTTAATAAAGGTAACTCTTGACCTCTAGCTTGGTAATCTTCTACCAAAAGCTCTAACACTTCTTTAGCATTTTTGAGAGCCTCTTCGTAGCTGCTGCCATGGGTATGAGCATAAGGACCAAATTCTGGTAAACTAGCAATGTAGGTTTGGTCTTGCTCTGACCATTGAATTAAGATACTATAGTGGTTTTTCATCTGTATTTATTTCTGTAAATTATCTAAGTCTCTACTCCCCTCTGATTCCCGATTCCCGATTCCCGATTCCCGATTCCCGATTCCCGATTCCCTAATTAAAAACCACTATAATTAATTAACCGTTTCAATTCATAATCCCGACTAAAATTTCCAGCAACTCGGTTAGCTCTTCTGGGACGATGTAGCGCTTGGGGTCTTGTTGTATAGAACGTTCTTGGCGATTAAAAGTACCGAAACGCCAGTCTTCTCCGGTGGTAACAATGCCGTACAAAATTCTCTGGTCAGACTGGAGCCACTGATCAAGGGCAACCAACTCCACCGCCAGTTGAGTGAAGCCCCTTACCAGATCAGATTGTTTGGCTTCGATCACAATCACGTTATGGTTGGCAATGTAATAATCTAAGGTTCCCCGCAGGTGTTCGCTAACGGCGATGGAATATTCAATGTAAATGCGGTGATTAGTTAGATCGACTACTTCAAACAGAATTGGTGCGATCAGGGCTTCGCGACGGGCAGTTTCGTTGATCAGCTCGATGCGCTTGCGGTTACGCTCGATTTGGTGCAGCAGGGGTTCAATAGGCGCAGTGAAGGGCTGACGAGGTAGATCGATATGCGATCGCACAAGGGTACAGTCAAATTCAGCCAAGATATCTTCTAGGGTAAAGGGAAGGTGAAAATATTGGCTAAAACTGTAAGGCTGTCCAGCTTTGAGAATGCGGCGGCGGTTCATTTGTGGTTAGTCTTCATTTGTTGACATCTCAACTAGAGCCGTTCTCATCTAAAGAACGCACCTTAATAACCTTAGCAGGAATTCCCACTACCGTAGCCCCAGCAGGTACATCAGATAAAACTACAGCATTAGCACCAATATTTGCCCCATTACCGATAGTAACCTTGCCAAAAATCTTAGCACCAGCACCAACATTGACACGTTTTCCTAAGATGGGGGCATCGAAAGGACGATCTAAATAACGATTACCTAAAGTGACTCCTTGACGTAGGATACTATCATCACCAATAGTGCAATCCCCATGAATAACAATCGCACTTTGATGCTCAATAATTACTCGACGACCAAGCTTTACGGTGTAAGGTAATTCAATCCCATAGGTATTACGAACTTTACGATATAATGCTCGGTAGAGAATACTAAAGGGAGCCCGTAGTAACTTCGGTTGGATGTTCATTCTCCAGACTCCAAACCGCTGCACCGCCACAGCCCGAAATCCAGGCTTAGTCCAATCACAACCATGGGCCTTCCAATCTTCTTTAATTTGTTGCCAAAGTCCCAACTTATCGGTTTTTGGCTGGGTAGAATTTGCCGTTAAATCTGTTGGCATCACCATAATATTTTTTTAGAATGAAGAATTTAGAATGAAGAATTTAGAATGAAGAATTTAGAATGAAGAATTTAGAATGAAGAATTTAGAATTGGGAATCGGGAATAGTCCATCAGCTTTGTATAACAGGCTTCGATGCTGTGGCACCCGCATTATATGAGGTACACTTCTCAACCTCAAAGTCCCCCTTATTAAGGGGGATTTAGGGGGATCCCTTTGTACCTCATGGGTATAAGATTTGCTATAAGCTGATAGCTAAAAGCTAATCACGAAATCTTCGGACTACTAAAGGCACCACCTTTACAAAACACACTATTGCGGAGAAAATCACTAAGTAACTGGGGTGGGTCATTATCGGGCTTACCTTGAACCACTCGGCGCAATTGCCACAATAAATAACTAGAAGCCCAGGCATGATCCGCTAGAGCAGCGTAAAACCAACCATAGTTTTTAAGAAAATACCGTCGTCGAGAATCAAAGACATACTGGGGTCGGCGTTTGGGTGGACGCTTGGTGTCGGTAACACCTGAACTTTGTCCAACTAAGTGGACTACGCGACTTTCTGGGACATACCAGCATTCCCAACCAGCTCTCTGGGCTTGTAGGCAAAAGTCCATTTCTTCGTAATACATGAAATAAGCTTGATCGATCAGGCCAACCTGCTCAAACACTTCCCGACGAATAATCATACTTGCCCCAGCAACCCAATCCGTTGGACAGGGTTGGTCAGGAATCGGTGGCCAAACTACCCACTTCGATAATAATCTCGATACCACACCGAGACGCAAACCAGAATCTAGCTCACTGAGGACGGTATGAAACCGAAATGCTGAACACTGAGGGGTACTGTCAGGCTCTTCCAGGCGAGAGCCAGCAATACCCACCTGGGGATGGTCACTCATAAACTCGACCAGGGTTTTGATTGCCCTAGGACGAACAATGGTATCTGGGTTGAGCAACAACACATAATCCGGTGGCTGATTAGACTTCAGGGCTGGGCGGATCACAGCATTATTGCCAAAAGCAAATCCACCATTGTGCTCTAGTGGCATCACCGATGCCCAACTACCCCAGTTTTCGTTTGCGATCGCATTTTTAATGGCAACAGCCGATCCATCCCCAGAGGCATTATCTGCCACTACCACCCGAGTATTCGATAAACCTGGCATTTCATCCGCTAGAGAGCGTAAGCAGTCTATAGTTAAACTAGGAGTTTTGTAGTTAACAATTACTATAAGTAAAGAATTTATGCTATTGTTTTTTACTTCATTAAACATAACTAATTTTGTGCTTTATTTAGCTTATACATTAAGAATTAATTGTTAGTTATTTTGCTATTTTTTTAATTAAAAAAATAGCGTTTTTAAAACCGTAAAAATTAACACGTTTTTTTACCCTACTCCCTACTCCCTACTCCCTACTCCCTACTCCCTACTCCCTACTCCCTACTCCCTACTCCCTACTCCCTGCTATATCATCCCTAATTCCTTTGAACTTGTCTCCGTTGATGCCGATTTTGATGCCGATTTTGATTCCGAGAACGCTGGGCTACCAATGCCGGGACTTTTTTAACCTTATTGGTTGTAGGTTCTTGGATCACCAATCCTGATAGTCCTCCACAAGCCAATACAAAGACAGGATTACCATGGGCATTGAGCAGAAATTCCACCATGTACAACGCTACAGCCACGGTCAGCACCGCCACTGGTGCCGCTTGCCGCTTTGGCCACAACTCCGCTGGACAACGGAACCAAAACATAGTCAACACCGGCATTAGTAAGGATGTGGTCAGGCTGGCTAGTCCAACGGTACCAGTTTCACCAAACGCAAGAATCCACAAACTATCTGGAACTGTAACTTGCTCACCCTTGTCATTAAATATCAGACTTCTTCCCCATCCTCCCCAGCCAAACACGATCCGTTCCCGTGCTTTATCTACAAGTAGCTCTTCATTATCAAATCTAAACTGTAAGGATTGGATACGGTCTGCAGGAACCACATTCGATACATGTGAGATAATCTGATCACTAACGTAGGTTTCAGTCTGTGAGTTAATGTATAAGTAAGAACAAATAACCCCAATTAGGATAAAGACTGGCAAAGCAGTACGAAATTGCTTGCCCACAAACAAGATCCCAACTCCTAAGAGTAGTAAGAAATAGGCACCAGTGGATTTGCACAATATAAATGTGATCAACACGGCAGCTACCAGCCACTTCATCGGAATATTCCACAGTTGTTTGATCACCCCAGTGTGCCATAGCCAAATTCCCACTAAACTAGCTGCCATCATCCACAGACCCACTGGCAAACCGTGGATCATAAATACTGTCGGTCTCCATCCCCCGTAACGCATGGTTTGAGAAAAGTCAGGATGAGCAAAGAAGCCGTAAAATATCCTATGGAGCTGCGGACTAAAGCGAATTTCGTACAAACATAGGGGAACATAGATCAAGCCGCCCATGAAAATGCCAATTGACAATTCACGTAATCCACTCAAGTTATTGAGATAGATCCGACCGAGAAAATAGGGTACTCCCCAGGTCAAGGTTTGCGTCAAAACAGTAGAGAACCCATCGTAAGCCCCCAACCCATTCGTAAGAGATGAAGCCAATGGACATAGGCACCAAATTAGCATCGGCAAGTCAATCCAGCTGAATTTAAAGGAGCTAAAACGCCCAACATCGTATATAAACGTAGCCAACAAAATACCGTAGCAAGTTGCCGACATCTTAGTATAGTCAGGTAGACCAGGCAAAGCATATTCTGCCACAGGTAGAAATAGCCATGCTACGATGAAACTCACAATGACTGCCCGCTGAGCTGGAATTCTCATGAAGAGATAAAGAACAACTGGAATCCAGCCGAACATGACGATGGGGACTAAAAAACTCATTGGCTTTTTTGGGCATAAACGTCAACAGAGTTGCTTGAGTAATTTCTGACTTAAGTAATGTAAGCTATCAGCTATCAGCTATTAGCTTAAGCGCTACGCGCACGCTACTTGAGGTGCTATCAGCTATCAGCTATTAGCTATCAGTTATCAGTTATCAGTTATCAGCTATTAGCTATTAGCTATCAGCATATGCCTTAAGTCACAGCGTCGTTCGCACAGCGTGGCCAAACGCGCCCCGCGTGGCCTAAAGGCCAAGGCCAAAGCCTGTGCCACGGTACTTGAGGTGCTTTTGAATAAAAGAGTAAGCTGAAGGCTGACGGCTGACCGCTGATGGCTGACCGCTGACCGCTGATGGCTGACCGCTGACCGCTGACCGCTGACCGCTGACCGCTGACCGCTGACCGCTGACTGCTGAATTATTACTCAAGAATTAACTTCTTAAGAAAGTTCTTGACTTTGGTTACTGGAGATTTTTTAAGTTGTAATTTTTCTCCTGGTCGAGCCTTAAATAATGTGGAATGATCGCCACTCTTGGAAAGCTCTTCAGCTGGTCTGCCATTGCTGTAGTAGTAAAGTGCCAAGGATTTCCGAGTCCTTCCTTCTGGACAAGTTAATGGCTCAGGATGTCCGTGATAGGAAAAATCGGTAGTACTGAATATGACACATCGGTTGAAGATGGGGAGAATTTTTTTCTGAGACTGAGTCATCTCTTGATCCCACATTTCAAAATAACCACCATAGTCTTCTTTCCAATCTTTGTTGAGATAGATCAGAAGATTTAAGCGGCGGTCAAGGCGCAATTTTGTATGGCGATTGAAATCAGCATGGATTTTCAAGTAACCACCTTTTTCGATCTGATGCAAGCCACCACCAACAAAATGAGGATCAGGGATGATTCCATCAATACCAGTTAAGGTTTCTAAAAAGTTAAGGAAAGTTGATGAATTGAGCTGATACAGAAAAAAACGGGTGTATTCTCCCATTTGTAATTCCGATTTTGAAGCCAGTTTTTTTTCTGGGGCAGCCTCAAATTTTTGCCAATCAATTGCATCAGCTTGAGGAAACTCATTCAGAATATTATCTAGAATCTCTTCTGGAAAGAAGTTATCCATGATAATGTGTGGGAATGGCTCAGCCTGGGCGTAGGCTTCACAATGCTCCTTCGCAAAGTTAGTTAACTTTTCCGGGTCTAGGCAATAGTTTAATTTTGAATCCATTTTGTTATCCATTGTTTATTTTATAGTTTTTATTCTTAATTAAGAATAGCAATACTAAATAGAACGTGATAATTTTTGTTACCTACTCCCTGCTCCCTGCTCCCTGTTCCCTGTTTTAAAAAAGTCCACTGATAGGATATCCAAAACCCAACATATATCGAGCCCAAATCACCCACATCAGTAATGTCAACAGTAGTGAAGTAGCCCAGAGGTCTTGCTTAATAAAAGAAAGCCCTTCACGACAGAGACCATAAGTTATTACTAAATAAGGGAGAATGTCATTGAAAGCAATCACGACTACTGCTCCGAGTGGTCCATTGTCGAACCTTTGCATCAGATAAAATCCTAGGGGTATGCCAATACAAACATTAAGACTCTTGACAAGTTGACTGTAAGCGTTATAGTTTGGCTTCCCAAGAGCCATCAGAGCTTGCTGAACCGTATCAATCAATAATGCAGGCCAGATGCCTAGGGTCAGGATTGGCAACATCCAAGCCGCCTCATAAAACCTCTCATCGTATAAGATAAAAATCGCAAAATCTCCAAAAGCAGTACTGACTGTCAACATCAATGCTGCAACCACTAGGATAAGTTGGCGATTGTACCAAATTTTGATCCGAAAGGTTTCCCGAGGCAAATCAGCCAGCTGAGAAAACGTTGGCAAAAGCACCTTGGAACTAATTGCCGAGATTACCTGAGAAGGTAGGTACGCTAAATTAAAGGCAACACCATAAATTCCCAATAACTCAAATGAAAACAATTTGCCTAGAATTAGTCGGTCGGCTTGGGTCGCGAGAAAGGTAAGCGCCGTTGAAATAAATATCCATTTCCCGAAGGAAAAGATGCTGTTGGCTGCCTCTTTCTCCCAGGTAAAGCGGTTTGATATTCCAGGAATTAACCAATGACTCATTACCATTTTGACCAATGCCGTCAGCACATTTCCAATAGCAAGAGCCCAGATTGTCCGATTGACAAAAGCCCAAGCGACCATCAAGATCAGGCCGGACACTTGCCCCACCAGCTCAAACATCATGATCTTGCCAAATGCCATGTGGCGGTTGAGGCTCCACACAGCAGTGGAGTTGAATCCCTCAATCAGTGGGATCACACCAATGACTGGCATCAGCCCTAACAGCTGCGGGTTATTATAGAAATGGGCAATCGGCCAAGTAATTATAAGACAAGCCACCCACAGCAAAAGGCCCCGCAAAACCTGAATAGTCCAGATAGTATTCAGAAAAACTGGGTCATCCCCACGTTTATTCTGGATGATGCTTGCACCAATCCCGACATCGGAGAATAACCGTAAGCCAATGATGAAAACGTTGGCTAGAGCCATTAAGCCGAAAAACTCTGGTGCAAGCAGGCGGGTCAGAACAAGATTACTTGCCAGTCTCAGAAACTGACTTGTTCCATAACCAGCTACTGTCCAAATAGCCCCACGGAGGAGTTGTTTTTTAAGTGATGAGGACATGGTTAGATTTCCGAGTAGGTAGACGGGATGGGTGGGGTTGCAGACTTAAAGGCATCAGATAATTTGATTAGTTTTAAAGATTGGCTCTACAGCTGATATCTGAGCATGTTGTGTAATGTAGGTACGTTACAGCTAGGTAGATAATAGTTGTTGAGCACCAGATGAATACTCCCGAACCGTATTTTGCCAGAAACGGGCTGGCTCTTGAGATGAGAAATAACGACTGATATAGTCGTGAGCATTGCGTGAAATATTGTCACGAAGTTCTGCATTCTCTAGTTCCAAAAGACATCGTGCTGCAGCCTCAGGAGTCTCGGCAGCCATAGCAGTCTTACGGTGTTCCATGCAGAAATTTGCCCCACGGGCAGTCTTACCGACTACCACAATTCCTGCTGCCATGGATTCTTGGGGAGGAAGGGCACAACCCTCAACCTCTGCAGATGCCAGGAAGACTTGTGGTCGTCTAAACTGCTTTGCTAGTTCGTGAAAGGGAAGTCCATCCACACGCTCAAATCTCCAGTAGGTACCACCTAGCTTTTGATACCATTCCTCAGTCTCGGTGATGAACTCAGGACCTTTTCTGGGAAAGGCGAAGACCAAACCTGCTTCTCTTTCTGCTTGAGGAATAAATGGAAATGCCTGGTTGTCAACTACATTGGGAACAATCTCAATTTCCTTGCCAGGATAAGTGGCTTCGCATATTTCCTTCATGAAGGGAGAGTCTGTCCAAAGAGCCACACGGCTATCTCGATAGTCAAAATCAGCTTTAACCAAAATTGGAACCTGGAGATAAGCGATCGCTGGTCCTTTGACATCATTAATCAATAGTGTCAGCCAATCAGGAATAATGCATACATCATCCGGACGACGATCTGCCCAACGGATAAAGGGTAAATCGTGAATCCCCCAAGTATTCCCAAAGGTGTTACGACCAGTCATGGTGGCAATTACTGCATCAGCCCCAGATTCCCGAGCTGCCAAGCAGTGACGCATGATATTCAGGTCTCCGCCGTTTACTTCGGATTTATAAAGCCACCTACGCCTGACCCAACTCTGAATTGGCTTTAGCTTAGGACGGCGAAGGACACGGTATATTAGCTGCCAAGTGGTGCTTGTTGAAAAGTCTGAAAGCAAAAATACAAAACGCATCAGCTAACTTTTAAAAATAAGGGAAATTATTGAAAATGGTTATCTGTTGCCCCGATTTACAATTTAAAGGCGTGAGAGCTTAGCACTCCTTGGTGGTGCCTCAATCGGAGCTTGCTTTGGAGGTAGTTCAGGATTAGATAGAAATAGGGCTGACAATTTCTTGGCTTCTGTTGCGACATCATGCCGCCTAGCAATCCGCTCCGCCCCAGCTTTACCCATTTCCTCGAGGGTTTCCACCGGGGAGTTTAAGGCTTCAGCCATTGCTGCGGTTAAGGCTTCAACAGAGCCTGGTGGCACCAGCCAACCACAGCTACCATCACTCACCAACTCAGGTATTCCGGCAACATAAGTAGTAATCACTGGACGACCCAGGGCTAAAGC
The DNA here is from genome assembly GCF_010672065.1 of Moorena sp. SIO4A1. Classification (NCBI taxonomy): domain Bacteria; kingdom Bacillati; phylum Cyanobacteriota; class Cyanophyceae; order Coleofasciculales; family Coleofasciculaceae; genus Moorena; species Moorena sp. SIO4A1. The sequence goes on from NZ_JAAHHX010000022.1 coordinate 55,832, forward strand.
TTCCATGAGCACGACTGGTAATCCTTCCGCAAAGCTGGGCAGTACCAGGGCTCGTGCTGCTAAAATTTGTTGCTGAACCTCAGTATTACTAGCCCAGCCAGTAATCTGAATGTGGTCTTGCAAACCCAACTGGGCAATAGTTGCTTCAATTTGCGATCGCAACGGTCCATCACCCACTAGTACCAACTTGAACTGCAAGCCCTCAGCCGCTAACTGATGCGCCGCTTCAATCAAGAGTAGATGTCCTTTTTGTTCACTGAGGCGACCAACGCAAACTAAGCGTGGCACCTCTGGTATGGGGGTATGGGGTTTACTCAAAAACATCTCATCCACACCACAGTGGATCACATGGATTTTTGACCACTGATTGTGGCTGCACCATCGATAAAGCTGGCTTTTGCCAAAGGAGCTAACAGCGACCACAAAAGCAGCTCGGTTGATTTTTTCTCTTAAGGCGAGAAGTTGGGATTTATCAAACTCTTCTGGACCATGAACTGTGAAGCTGTAAGATGGTCCACCGAGAGCATGACATAACATAGCTACTGTAGTTGAGTTTGTTCCGAAGTGGGCGTGAACCTTCTCAATATCTGACTCGGAAAACCAACCCAGCACAAGGCAAGCCTCAGCTAAGTAGGCTAGATGATTCAAAACTCCTCGGTCTGAACCCCAGCCGATTTTGAGGGTCAGCCCTAAGGTCTTCAAAAGACGTATCGGTCTGGTTAAGGCAGTGCGTAATAGGCTAAAACACAAGCCCACGATGCCAACTCCTAAGACAAATCGAGTCTTCTGTAGCTCTAGTTGATCGGCTTGATCAACTAGTTCAGAGGCGCAGGAACGGATAGAAAAACGTTTGACTTGAATACCGCAAGCCTCAAGGCCTGCAATCTCTCGCCGGATGAAGCTGTGACTTACCTTAGGATACTGATTAACTAGATAGGCAATTGTCATCGTGAACTCGGGGCAACGGTATGTCTGTTTCTATGAATTCGTAGTTCGTAGATTTACACCTTATCTAAGAGATGGAATAGATCGAGAAAAATCCTCAAATGTTTCAAGGGATGTAACGCCTTCATTAACATCACCTGATTAGGCTCCATTGTCCGTACCAATTTTGCCGCCTCCTCAGGCGAAAGCAACTTTGGTGGCAGTATGTTCCTAATTGTTCTTACTAAGTGTGAACTCAGAATCCGGATTGCGATCGCATCGGGGATAGGTAATATCGTATCCGGCAGAATTCGTTTTGGTGGCAGGTTGAACGCGATTGCGTGGCCTTTTGGCCAAGGTTGTCTGTCAGAATGAAGAATGTAGAATTTAGAATGCGCGCATTCTTCATTCTTCATTCTTCATTCTTCATTCTTCATTCTTCATTCTTCATTCTTCATTCTTCATTCTTCATTCAAAAATGGTGAACAACCGATTAACCTTCAACAACCCATGTTCTAGGGTGAGACAGTCAAGGAAGATGGTTGAACACGATTAACTACTACCCCCAGACAAGTTAAGCCAAACCTGTCTATTTGATCGAGGACTTGCTTGAATTGAGATTTCTTAGTTCCTCTTAATCCGACCACCATCAAGATTCCATCTGTATTGGCAGCCAGGAAATTGGCGTCTGTATAGTTCAGTAGATTAGGAGTGTCATAGATAACCAAGTCAAATTTTTCCTGAAAATGCCCCATAATCTTTTCCATGCGAGTAGACCCCAGCTCTGGAGCAGATTCTACTAAGGATTGCCCAGAAGTCAACACAAAAAGATTATCTGAGAAAGGCGATCGCTCCATCACAACCTCTAGGTCGTTTGATAGCAAGTCCCTCAGTCCTTGCAAGTTCTGTAAATTCAAATTGGTGTGAAGTTGAGGTGAATGGAAATTAGCATCTACTAATAGAACTCGCTGACCTCTGGAGGCTGCGATGTGCGCTAGGTTTAAGGCGACACTAGACTTACCATCCCCAGCCATAGCCGAGCAAATGGCGATGGAGCGAAGGGGTGGATTACAGAAGCGGAAATGCATGTTAGTGTAGAGAGAGTCGAATGCTTTTTGAAATCGACTATCCTCAGAACTTCTGTCCTCATCGTTGTCATAATCTACACTCAAATTATTGAATAGTTCAGGATTTTTACTAAATGGTATTTCTCCTAAAACAGGTAAATTATGGCCTTCTTCAATATCCTTGATTTCATAGAAGATATTCCGATACTTATCATAAAGGAGAACTGTACCCATCCCTAAGCTTAAACCACCCATAACTCCTAGAAGTATCAACTTATTCTGACTAGATTCTGCGATCGGTTGACCGGTCGGATCGCGCAAAAGCTGAGGTTGAGAAACTATCTCCCAAGGTACTTCCCGTTGAGCTTTCTCCACCTGCAAGGTCTCTTTCTGAGTTTCCAGTTGGTTGAGAGTTTGAGTAGCAATTTGTAACTGCCGCTGTAGATCATTATACTTACGGACAAAAATCGGGAATTCTTGGACTTCGCGATCAACAGTGTTTTTGGTTTGTATCAGAGCCTGATTACGAACCTGTAGTACCTCAATTTGGTTGGTGGTATCAACCAATTGTTGAATCAGTTGTAAACGAATTGGATTTTGAAGGGTTCGCACTCGGGGGTTAATCGGTTGACCTCCTAAGTTCTGACCCAGAATCCGTTGTACTTCCCGATTGAGAAGGTTTTCTAGGTTTTGCCGTTGCTCTAGTAAGGTTTGAATATTAGGGCTCTCTAGCTGAAAGCGGGCGGATTCTATGGCAATTTGACTTTCTATTTCTTTAAGATCCGCCAGTAACTTCTGATAGTTAGGATCTTCACTCAAGGCAGAAGAAGCTAAAGCTTCCGTTGGCGATAGCTTTAATTGTCTTTGTAAGCTGTTTTTTAAGTTGATTAGCTCTTGTAGCTGCCTGGTTGTATCTCTTTTTTGGTCGCTAATTTGACGAACTTTATCTGACAATTGTCCCCCATCAAATTGAGGTTCAATTAGCTGATACTGCTGTTGCAAATTTTGCAACTTTCCTTGGATACTCTTAACTCGATTCTGTAATTCAGGAAGTTGATCATTAATAAACTTAACCCCTTGACCAATGCGGGTTGTGCGGTCTTCTAAACTATACTTTTCATATTCTTCAGCTGTTGTTTCTAAGACCAACTCTACTAGTTTGGGATCTGTCCCACTATAACTAACTGATAGGATTTTAGTATTTTCACCTTGACTTTCTTCTTCGAGACGTTCAACTGTTAAAGAATACTGAAGTAGTCCAAGGTTAAACTCTGGATACTGGAATTTAATTTTATTGACGATTTTAGATAAGATTTCAGGACTGGTTAGGATTTTAATTTGAGTTGCATAGTCCAGTTCAAAATTTCTCTCACCAGGTATTCTTCCCTGACCCCGAGTAAGTGTCATTGGTTCAGTGGATATTGCTGCAGCAGATGTGACTGGTTCCACTAACAGCTGAAAATTACCTGAATATGTAGAGGGAGATTTGCTACTCAAAAAGGTAGCAGCAACAGTCACTAAACCTGCAATCCCTGCAACCACCATGGCTTGGCGTCGGGCAATCCTCAAAAGCGGACCGAGATTTAATCCTTTTTGAGGAGTATTTAACTCATCTTGCTCGTTTAATGTTATTTGTTGCAATTGTCTGCCCCTTTTACTAGTTGATAAGGTTTCAGCCCCCTGTTGTATATCCAAGAGGATGCTAATTTTTGCAGGGAGACACTAATAATTACCAACTCTCAGGGCAATAATCCGGATTGTCCAGGTTTATAACCCTGTTCACATCGATGCTATAGTTGATCGATGTCGAAGAAAAATTTATCAATATTCCGGAGTGCCCTCAACTCCTTTTATTTCGGTTATTTATAGTCTTTTTTTTTTCAAAAGACTTTGGTAATTTCAAAATATTTTTATATTAATAAATGTCAAAATATTTTATACCAATTATGTAAATTAATTTGACAGATTAATTTAATATTAAAATATCCTGATATTGCTCTTGATTATTACTTTTAATACTTGGGATTATTCCCCGCTTAAATTATCTTTTAATATACACTTAGGATGCTAATTTTTTTGATTTATAGCAGTCGCCAGGGCAGTTAGGACATGACAAAAGTCTCAAACCTAAGTAAGCGCAAGAGTTTGACTTCTGACTTCTGACTTCTGACTTCTGACTTCTGCTATATTTTGTGGTATAAATCTCAAATATTTATATCCAAAATAGGTAAGCCCAAGGATAATTACTTGGGCTAAATTATGGTATTAAAAATTTAATTAACCCGGATTCTCAAACAATTACTTAAGAATCCTATACCTAGGCTAAAGAAAAGACCAGAAATTGATCTCCCCTAGTAGAATCAGTTGATTAGGATGATGGGGTATCGACTGCATCCCGCTCTGTGCGAATCCACTTGGTCTGAGGTTCCACCAGAAAAGCCAGATAGAGGGGAATTTTCCACAGAATGTAAATTGGAACAGCTAAGAGCATCAGGATCGGAAAGTCTGCTCGGCAAAATTTAGCCCAACCTTCAACAATCGCAATTAACAGCAGCACCCCTTCTATTAGTAACACAATGGTACTTATCCATGATGCTCCCAATGCTCCCCCGAGTAAAGCTCCCCCTGTAGCAGCTACCCAAATTAGAACCAATAGGGACAATGGTGGCACACATAAGTCTAATGCGTACGCTAATAGATCGAAACGTCTTTGACGAATAGACTCTTTGAGCAACTTAGGAACTTGGTTTAGCAAAGTCTCGATATGACCATGCTCCCAGCGTGACCTTTGACTCTTTGCTGAAGCGTCTTTCATCAGACGACCTGTCACTCCTGCTTGTTGGCAATATATTGGGGAATGTCCGATGATCGCTAAATCCAAAGCCAACTGCATATCATCAACTGTTTTACTGCCAGCCAAAGAGATTTTGCGAATCACTGACCAAGGGAACGCCATTCCTGAACCTGTTAACAAACAAGGCAAGCCCAGTCGATGTAACCCACTCGGACGGACTGTATTTTTGAATTTAACCGCCAGGGTAGAGATCAAATCCTTTACTACCGGTTTGTCTGGTTGTGTCATTAAGTAAGTTGACTGAACCGGTCGTTGTGTAGCGTACGCAAGGCGGGAAATCTGTGAAATAGTTCCTTCAGCAACGATACAGTCTGCATCAACCACCACCACGACATCCGGTGGATTAGGCTCGATAAAGCTCATACCGAAGTCTAAGGCATATCCCTTACCTCTGCGCTCATGATCCTGTCGTTCAATTACGGTAGCACCAGATTTCCGAGCCACTGCTGCGGTGTCATCAGTGCAATTATCAGCAATGACTATTAGTCGGTCTTGCTCCGTAAGCTGAGGTAGTAATGTTTCCAGGGTGGCACTGATATCAGAGGCTTCATTGTGAGCTGGAACTAAAACAGCCACCGTTGGTCGGGGTTTCCTAGCATCCGACCATGGCTCAGAGGCATTAGGCAAAATTGCTGCACTACATTCAATAAAAAGAACTGTAATTGGAACGATAAGGGCAAATGCTATTACCAAAAATGGAATATCAATAAATGAGATTAATGGCTGATTAGCTAACACAATTCAACATCCTTAAAGCTTAAAATAAGTTATTTTTTTTTAGGGAACAGGGAACAGGGAACAGGGAACAGGGAATAGGGAATAGGGAATAGGGAACAGGGAACAGGGAACAGATAAGAGGGTTAATTTAACAAAAATAAACCTTTTGTTTCCATCATCATTAATAGGAATAATAGACTATATATTAAATCCAATAAATAATCGCTAATTAGTAAACTATAACCAGCTCTAAACTAACTATAAGTAAGTTATATAATTTTCTTTAAAGTATAATAAAAACCTAATTAGCTCTATTTAATAATGTTATATATCACCTATCACCTATCACCTATTACCTATCACCTATTACCTATTACCTATTACCTATTACCTATTACCTATTCTCTCTTCCCTGTTCCCTGTTCCCTGTTCCCTAAAATCCAGAAATTGTCTACCTCATAGCTATGATAATTGCTATATCTAACTGTTACTATTAAGTACAGTTTTGTACTCAACCAAGTTACTACGCTGTCCTAGCAATCGATTTAGGTGAAATTGAATCTGACCCTGGACCTGAGGAAACTTGCCGATCATGCAAGAGAGACTATAAAGTAAAGCATCTGTTGAGCTAAAACCTGTCTGGGACTTATGACGATAGATCCGGTAAGTCATCAGAGGATAACCCAGCAACAGCAATAAGCTCAAGCCATGGGTGAGCCATGCGATCGCAAATACTAACAGGGGTAAGAGTAACCCCCAGAACCAAATGCTCCGGCTTTCTTTCACCCAATGGCGTTCTGGAGTGTGACCGTGTAACCAGGCTCCCTCAGCGTAAGCATGACCTGCTCTTAAGAACCGTTTCCAGCACTGACTAAAACGTGTCATTTGGGCATCATGCCAAGTCATTTCAGCATCTAGGCGAAAAATCTTCCAACCCCTCTGGCGCAGCCGCAAGCACAGTTCCGGTTCTTCACCAGCAATTAGGGTCGGATTAAACCCTCCGACTTGTTCAAAAGCTTCTGTGCGCATCATTGCATCACCACCACAAGCGGAAGCTTCACCTACTGGTGTATCCCACTCCATGTCGCACAATCGGTTATATATAGATTTTTCAGGGAAGCGCTCTCGTCGGCGACCACAGACTACAGCGACATTAGGGTTGGCTTCCAGTTCCCCTTGAGCATAGTCGAGCCATCCCGCTACTACCTCACAATCCCCATCCACGAATTGGACAAACTTAAGATTTGGCTCTAAATGTTTAAGATAGATATATCCCGCATTCCTAGCACGAGCTGCAGTAAACGGTTTAGATAGGTCGAGTCCAATTACTTCTACCCCCAAAGAATGAGCGATTTCCACACTGTTATCTGTGGAGCCAGAATCGACATAAACCACACGAGCGGCGTTCTTAATTACAGACAGTAGACACTGACGTAGGCGTTCACCTTCATTGCGTCCAATCACAACTAATCCAATTTGCTTCACACCTTGGGGTTTGTATTCTACAGCTGAGAGAGTGTTCATCGTTTAACTGCTTTGAGAATTTAGCTCTTTTCTTGGACGAGGCAAAGAATTGAAACGTAGAGGTAGCACTGAAACGCTGTTTCCCTAACGCTCTCGTTGTGGGTGAAAGATTTTAGCCAGATTAAACTGTAGCAGATTCACCCTTGTACAGCTTTCTAGGGAAGTTTACAGGATCAGGAATTTTGATCGATAAAGTCTATCAGGGCATCATACTTGGGTGAACTCTTTTGGTATACATGTTCTAAAGCCCCCCAGCTTCCCCATTTACTCGGCTTCTTGATATCAGAAAAGTGCATAAATAAGCCACCGTTCTGATTCTTCCATTCATTCAGGAGTTCTGTATAAATTTTGTACATTTTTGGATGTCTATTAAGCTCAATGAAAAACTCAGTTAGTTTTTGATTATCGGACTTGACAAGATGTTGACCACCTTCGTAAGCCACTAACTGTAGTTTTCTTTTAGCTGCTACTTGTTGATGATACTTAAAAATTTTATCAATATCACTTAAACTCTCATAGTCTTCTTCTGTGGGAAGTAAACCCCCGGATTTGATCTGCTTAAACGCTTTTGACACTCCGCCATCGGGTTCATTCAACCAAGATTCTATGGTGCTTTCATTTTCTTCCGCGTTTAAGCTGCCATTAAAATATCCCGCGATCGCAAAAGCATCAATACTATGTTGATAACAAGGAGCATTACCCTCTGCTACCCACAGAGGACAATCTAAAACAGCATTTTCCAAACCAAGCCACACGGTATGGGTAGCCATAACAGACACAACTTGATTGCTGTCACTACCAAATATATTTTTCCAAATATCAGACATTTGAGCAGTACGCATGCCATACCATTGCATGTATGCATCTCCTTTATCCTTGCCCCACCTAGCTTGACCTTGAGCTAAGGCATAGTTAGCTTGTTGGAATTGCCAATTCCACACTTCATTAGACAGTTCCACATAAACCTTTAGATTTGGATCTAAGGTATCTTTAACTATTTGGGCAAAATTAGTGATATAGTCATCTGTAGCTTGATGGGGCATATTAAACCATGGATCAGCACCAATGCGATTGGCTAGTTTAACCATGATTTCTACAGGTACACCTTTACCGTAAGCGTAGGAGGCATCATCTACTTTTGGTCTATTTGCCCATTCCCTTTGCTTAGAATGATTGGTTTCCATCCAGTCCATAAAACGGATGGCTTTAAATTTTTTAATTTTATTGATGAATTCCGGATTAAAAAGTTCAGACTCGTAAGTATCTTCATCCTTAGCTTGAACAACACGAATGTTGCGAATATAATTACCCGTGTTATTAGGATCCGTAGCGGTAATTATTAAATAGATACTAGCCCCGGATGGCGTTACATTAATTACATCTCTTCCTGGCCTTGACGCTACCTCATCTTTGGTGGCATCAAACTTATATTCTATAGTGCCTTCTCCATCGTATAAAACCACATACTTTCCAGCTGGATAATTTTTCATCCCTGTAAAAAGTAGTGTAGCCACACGAGTATATTCAGGAGGAGCTTCTGGAGCAGGTAAAGACTTAACCCAGCCCTGTTCGTCTAAATCCAGTTTATCGTATTCCTCAGTATCCCACGAACCACTACAGCCTGTTTCTCCAGAGACACATTGAGTAATCCATGGTCTCGACGATTTGAAGGCATCTAAGAAAGGAAGTTCAGTTGACCAATCAGCAATTCCATTCAGGTTAGTTCCTAAGTTACTAGTTTTATCCAGAGAGTTTTGAACCGTTGATTTACTGAAAAAAATATTAATTTTTTGATAAAAGTGTTCAGGATGTGTTGGATTAAGCGCAATGAATAAAGTTAGACAAAAACTAAAAATAAATAATGTAATTATTTGGTTTTTTGTGAAAACTATACTGTACACTAATTTTAACTATCAGGGCTAGCAAAACTGACTTGATAATTGGAAGTTATTGGTAAGCTGACTTCACTCAAGTAGCGTTCGTGGCACAGGCTTATAGCCTGTGACGCACGCCCATTAGCTGACTGCTTACATGGCTGGTAATTATCACCACTAATATATACTTAATAAAAAACAGCTATCCGGATTTTTGGTCTAGAGATTTTTATCAAAAGCTTACGCTATATATGAATTTAAGTTAATCTTGTTATAAAGTTATAATAACGAGAAGGATTTTTAGAAATCCATAGGTAAAGATCAAAGCAGGGGTATAACGGTAAACTTAGCTGTTGTATAACATAGACCAAATCGAGTTTAATGTCACTCTAAGACTTGCCAAGATTCACGAATGCCCCTGGTTAAGTTGCAGGTTGCATCTCCAGTATTAACATTTACTTTCAGAGAAATGAACAAGCCCGTTATTGCCATTGGACTAGATGCAGCTGAGCCCTCTGTCCTTGAGAAATGGATGTCTCAGGGACATCTCCAGACTATGCGTCGTCTGCGCGACCAGGGAACCTATGGACGCCTAAAAAACTTTGAAGCGTTTAGTGCAGAAACCCCTTGGACAACATTTTTGACTGGCTGCTCGCCTCACACAACTGGGTACTGGTCTCCCTTGGGATTTCGAGAAGGTAGCTATGAGTGCTACACCAAGGCCGCCTATGACTATAGTGAGTATCCTCCATTTTATGCCCTGGGTGAAGATTATCGAGTGGCAGTTTTTGACATGCCTCAAACTCGGCTTTCTGAGAAGGTAAATGGTCCGCAGGTTTTAGCTTGGGGAGCCCATTCTCCTCAAGTAGCTAGTGGGTCTTTACCGACTTCACTGTTTCAAGAACTGGTTGACAAACATGGAGAACATCCAGGACTCCATAAAGACTATGCAGTGTGTCTTGATTTAAAAGGAACACTTCGACTTCGGAAAGTTCTTGAGACAGGGATCTCCCGTCGCGCTACTATTTGTCAAGATCTCTTGCAACGAGGTTCTTGGGACTTGTTTTTAACAGTGTTTGGCGAAGCCCATGCACTGGGTCACAATTTCTGGCAGTTGAGTCAACCGGAGCATCCTCTGTATGAGCATTTTAGTTCCCGTGTTTCAGGTGATCCAATGCTCGAAGGCTTTCAAGCCATTGATCGGGCAATCGGCAAGATTTTAGCCAAAGCACCAAAGGATGCTCATGTCGTCATTTTCTCCGCTCATGGCATGGGTCCTAACACCATGGATACCCCCAGCACGACCTTCCTGCCTGAGTTTCTATATCGCCTGAGTTTCCCTGGCAAATTTGGCCTGGCTAATGGTACTGAGTTGGGAACACCCCCTGAACCGATAATTACCAAAATGAAATGGAACTATTGGGAGCGACATCTGTGGGGTACCAAGTATGATCCTAATGCCATTAAAAGGTTTTTGAGACGAGAAATGCCCACCAAGCTTTTCAAACTAATCGAGCCATGGTTAGATTCTTCTCAAGAACCCGATCTAATCTCGCCATTCAGGCTAGCTAAGCAAACCGATGTAGTACCTTTCCAACCAGCCGCTTGGTATGCACCGGTCTGGCACAAGATGAAAGCGTTTGCCCTACCAAGCTTTTCAGAAGGATATATCCGCATCAATCTTCAGGGACGAGAACCCCAAGGATTGGTACCGGAATCGGAGTATGATGCCTTCTGTGATGAACTGATCCAAAAGCTTTACGCTCTTAAAGATGCCCGAAAAGGTGTACCGATGGTCAAGGATATCATCAGGACACGGAAGTCGCCCACTGAGCGAAATTGTAAGCTGTCTGATGCCGACTTGGTACTTGTCTGGCAAGATGAGTATGCCACAGATGTGGTGGAAAGTCCTGATGTTGGACGTATTGGTCCTGTACCCCATTATCGTTCTGGCAGCCATCGCCCTGAGGGATTTATCATCGCCGCAGGTCCAGATATTGCGTCCGGTGTTGATTTCGGAGGCGGTCATGCTCTTGATCTTCCCCCCACAATTTTGGAATTGATGGGTGCACCAATTCCTGAATACTTTGAAGGTAAGCCACTACCATTGCTAGCAAAAGAGCTTGTCAACGGTTAATATGCCTACTGCCTTAGAGTGTGGTCAGAAACGTTGCCCTCATAGTTAAGTCTTTGTAAATTAGAAATGAGGGATAAGGTAAAGAGGGGATGAGGAGATTTTTACTCCTCTTTCCCCTCTTCATTTTATTCCAAATCTCACAAATCCGACAGGAATCAATTGAACATGCTTATCATCACACGATGTATACGTTCTGCCCATGTATCCCAATTGAGAGACTGATCGTATTCCTCTCTAGAAGACTTGACTAATTGTTCATAGACTGCCCGATCACCAAAGTTATTTGCTATCACACTAGCATACTGATCACTTGAGGCAGATAACGGTAACATATAACCATTTTTGCCATCTTTAATAATTGTCGGGATTCCTCCGACATCAGTTGTGATTACAGGGAGACCAAATGCATTAGCCTCACAAATCACAATTGGTGAACAATCAGCACGAGTGGGAAACATCAAAAAATGGGATTGCAGAAATAATTGATTAAGTTCCTCTCGTTGCTTAGGATTATTTTTATTCAAAAAAGGAATGACCTTTAGCCGCTCATGCTTAATGTCATCCGGTGGCACACAACCAAGCATAACTAGCTCAGCGTCAATTCCCATGTTCAGCAGAGACATCAGAGTTTCAAAGGCAATATTTCCACCTTTTCTCTGCCAATCTTTACCAATAAACAATAAACGGCAACGGGAAGCATTACACTTGGAAAATAGTTGATCTACTGACGGGATATCATCTAAATTTGCTCCAAAGGGAATTACTTCAACTTTCTCTGGATCTGCCTGATAGTCGCTAATGGCAGATTTGGCAGCCCATTCTGAAGAATAAACTAGTTTATGAGATTTTGATAATACAGAAAATTCATGTTTTTCTCCTAGTTCAAATTCTTCTAGGTTTCGGTAAATTTTATAGTAGTCATTGTTGATTAGCTTCGGAGTAGCATCGGATAAAAAAATAATAGGAATACTAGTGTCAATTAAACTTACTTCTGCTGATGCAACAGGGCAAAAAAGTAAATCACATGGGGTTTCATTTAACTGTCTTTGAACGTTAATTATGAATCGATTAAGCTGTTCATTTTGATCAGAAGACTTGAAACCTAAAAATGAATCAATTAATTGGATAGGCTTGACTAGCTTATGCCAATAGGATACTTTTCTGGGATTGCCGAGATTAATCAACTGAAGGTCTCTTGATGCCAGAGACCTATGCATATAATAAAGGGTGCCAGAAAAAGTATTTTTATCTAAATAATTCTGAGAAGATAAAAAACCAACTCTCAAGGGCTGCATCATCGGTTTTACCAAGGTTGAATCTTGCTATCAAATGTACCGCTTCAATTATAGCTCCCTATTAGTAAAGTATTTGATGTCAAACCAGCCGTATTATTAAATTGCTTGATAATTTATTGCTCCCCAGTAGTTTACTTTTTAATGTAATCATTTTTAGGTATTTAAAACTAACTAAGCAATTTTGCTTAGTTAGCTCTAGGGTAATACGGCATTAATATTTTCTTTAAAGGTTTTAGGGGTTTCACCATACGCCTCAACTTATGATCAACATATATCATATAACAGTCAAGAGGCTCTGCTCCAAAACTTTTCTTAAATGCTATAACTCCTGGCAATCCACCACTAGGATTAAAATCAAACCAAGAATATCCTTGTTCACAAGAATCTTTGACAATTTCATACATAACTAAGTTAACTGGTCTTAGATTCAAGTATTTTTCTAAAGATGAGCCATGCCAATACACCACATGTTTCTTGGCGTAGAAGCATAGTGCTCCGCTGATAATTTCGTCTTGATAGTGGGCTAGCCAAAGCTTAACGTTAGGTGACTTAAGTTGAAAAATTGTTTTAAAAAGTTCCCAACTATAGCTACCAAGACTATTATCTCCCCATCGTCGTAATGAATCTTGATAAACTTGATAATATTCCCACCATTGATCTAGGGTAGATGCTGTAGTTACTGAAACTCCTTCCTTGATAGCTTTTCGGACTTTTCGAGCCATAGAACTACCGCCCTTTTTCCAAGTTTTGGAAATTGTTTCAAAACCCACGTCTAAGTTAATGGCGTGAGTGGTATCCTCCTCTTGTTCACTGACACAACTTAGGGCTACAGCTTTACTAGCTAGTTCATTGTAAGGATTTACTCGCCAACTTAATTTACCCCAAAAATTTTTATCGAGAAATTTAACTAGTAAAATGGCATGGTCAATGGTAAGTTCGTCTGCGGAAATCCATCCTCCAAAGGTTCCGTCTGGTGAGGATGAGTATTTCTTGATAAATTTCGGATTTCCAAGTTTATAAGAAAGGGGGATTAAAGCTCTTTTTTGATCTGAGACTACGATCATTTGAGGGTTTGGGCGAAATTCTCCTTGAGTATAGGTATTCCAGATTTCGGCCCATTCTCTTGAATGAAAATAAGTTGAATAATTGCATTCTTGCCAAATTTTATCCCATTCTTCAGCATTAGCGAGATAGGTTTTGGTAATTGATAGGCTCATTCACTACTCCTATAATTAATTTTTGTGACCATAAGTATTAGAAATGCCCTAGTGAATTCCTTGATTAATCTTGACCAAAGGTAAGACAAAGTAAGCGTTCGCGTAGCGTGACCTACGGTCAATCGCTTACCTGGAAACATCAACAAAGATAAAAATGCGATTGACCGTTCGCGCAGCGTCGGGCTTTGCCCGAAAGGTCACGCTACGCGAACGCTTGAGTATTGGATTTATCGATTTAGATAGCTGCGCTGATTTTCGCCTATCTATTTATTTCAGGACTTACGCAGTAACTCTACTTGTAGGGTCTCACCCTACTATTTATAGTGTTTGTTACCCAGTTTTACCTCAGTCCTGTATGTCTTAGAGTTCTGCTAGAGTTCAGAAAAATTTCTTGATTGATGCGACAACCCTTGCTTGGTCAGCCTCAGTCATATCGTTGTAAAAGGGCAGACGAAGTAAGCGATCGCTTACATCCTCAGTCACCAAGCAGTCTCCTTCTTTGCCCCCAAACTCTCGTCCCATATCAGACAAGTGCAATGGCAGATAGTGAAAAACGCTGTAGATGCCTTGAGCTTTCAAGTGAGCAATCAAGGCTTGGCGCTTCTCTAGGGACGGTAAGAGTACGTAGAACATATGGTATGCCTGGTCACAGTACTCTGGCACAATTGGTAAGCGAATACCGTACTCCGGTGCCCAATCCTTGAGATTTTCGTAGTAGTACTCCCAAATTTGCTGTCGCTTGCTCTGAATCTGTTGGCGACTTTCTAGCTGAGCATACAAGAAAGCTGCGAGTATGCCTGAGGGCAGATAACTCGAACCAATATCTACCCAGGTATACTTATCAATTTGACCGCGATAGAAGCGAGTGCGATTAGTTCCTTTCTCGCGGATAATCTCAGCACGTTCGATAAACTCAGGGTCGTTGATCAGCAGTGCGCCACCTTCTCCACAAGTAAAGTTCTTAGTCTCGTGAAAACTCTGGGTAGCTAGACAACCAAATGTACCTAGATACTTGCCTTTGTACTTAGCAAATAGCCCATGAGCATTGTCCTCAACAACTGGTATACCGTAACGTCCAGCAATCTCCAAAATAGCATCCATCTCGCACCCGACACCGGCGTAATGTACGGGAACAATAGCTTTGGTGCGGGGGGTAATCAGTGATTCTAATTTCTCTTCGTTTAAATTGAGGGTATCCGGGCGGATGTCAATAAAGACAGGTTGAGCACCTCGTAAGACAAAGGCATTAATGGTAGAGACAAAGGTGAAGGAGGGAACAATTACTTCATCCCCTGGTTGGATGTTTAATAGTAGTGCCGCCATTTCCAGAGCATGAGTGCAGGAAGTGGTTAGCAGAACCTTGGGAACTGACAATATTTGTTCGAGTAGAGCATGACATTTTTTGGTAATAGCACCATCACCGGAAAGATCCATGTTCTTGATGGTCTGTTGGATATACTCAAATTCTGTTCCAACAGTAACAGGGCGATTAAAAGGTATTTTTGACAAAGTAACTTCCATTTTTAGTTAGTAATTATTAGTTTCTACTTGGTATTAATGCGATCAATTTTTACGATGCACCTTAAATCCTATAGATTAGAAATTATTGATATGGCTTATTGTTGCTAGGAATAATAATTATGATTAAATTATTATTAGGGAGATGTTGAGTTGTAGCGCCCTGAACTTAAACGATGCTCAATTAACCATTGTTCATTTTCTGGTGAGTCATGTAGCCATCGCTGAATTAGGTCAGCAAATTTTACTGGAAGCTGCAAACTCTTCCAGGTTTCGTAAGAGGCTATAGACAGATTATGGTAAAGATCTGAATCGGAAAGCAGCTTTTGAATAGATTCTGCTAAAGCAACAGAGTTGCCAGCTTCGAAAATTTTCGCATTGATGCCATCTTTTAGTTTATTGATAAACATTGGGTGATCTGAAGCAATAATTGGAGTTCGAGCGCAAAGGGCATGAGTAATTACTAGTGGGAAACCCTCTGGAAATTCGTGGCGACTAGGAACTAATACCAGATCAGATTCTCTCATCAGAGGAACTACCGTATTACTTGGTACTAGTCCGAGAAACTCTACACAGTCTTCGATTTGTAGCTGCTTAGCTTTATTGACAAAGAAACCGGTTTTATCGTAACCAGCTAGCTTCAATTTGATTGGAAATTTATTAGCTTTTAATTTAGCGATAGATTCTAATATATCACCAACCCCTTTAGCTAAATTCATTGAGCCAACATAACATATTTGCCAATACTTTTCCTCTGATCGTAGAGTTTTTGGTAACCAAGATTCTGGGGTTTCAGTAACAATAAAGCTCCAAGGAATTATCTTGTCAGATTGGACTCCTATGTCCTGGAGTACTCGGGAGGAATCAATCCCATAACTACCAATCCATTGGATTTGATCATTATTTAATAATTGGCTTAGTAAATAATTACGAAACTTGTTACGCACCTTTCTGGTTGGAATAGATTCAGCAAATAGGGCTAGGGTTGAAACATTATTGTGAATTGCCCAACGAAAAACTTCCCGAATGGGTGTGCGAACAACTAAATGAGTTGGATGGTAATCTTCAACCAATTGGATTAATTTTTTAACGTTAATCTTTCCATCAAACCCTGCACCAATGGCACGAACTCCTTTTTCCAGTAGCTCATTGTATGGTTTTTCGGTCATACAACAGAGAGTTGCAACTTCCCCAATTTGTTTGCCAATTTCAGCTACCGCATCTACAGAATATTTCTGAGCATAGTATGTCTCAGGTCCACCGTTAGCTAAGCGTTCAAAGGTTTTACGGTAATCTCCAGCATACTGAATAATCAATAAACGCATAAAATTAATTCCTTTGTTTTCAATAATTTTTTATAAAAAGTATTACCATTTTACCGTTATATTAATATCCTTATTTTCAGAAAAAATAGATATATATTAATTTTTAGGATAAAGTTGGTGTTATTTAAAAAAACAAAATGCATACACTATGATTGATTTTACTATCCATTTAATTAAAAAAATAGATCCAAAAAAGCTATAGAGCATCAGGTGTAAACTAATAGGGATTTATAGTAGTGGAAGTAAAGCTTAAGATATATTTTTGATCCCTGCTCCCTTTAAACCAAAATACTATGTCTTAAACTATACTTCCGTTGCTATAAATTTTATTATCGATCCAGTTGTGCAAAAGCCTTCAATGCATCTCCCAATCTCCCAATCAGCCCCGATTCATAATTTACATGGGTGAAAGCTTAATTATCAATACAAGCTCAATCAAATAAATCCGGATTATTGTTCCTATTTTTAAAAAGAAATAAAGTAAAACTGAGTGCCCTGGTCTATACAGAAAATTTTGTTAAGGGTGGTTAGTGATTAGTAGTTAGTTGATTTTTTTTACTAACTACTAAATCCTAAAGTAATAACCACCCTCCAAGGAGGTAATTAATCCGATGTTACTAGAAGTTATCAGCACAAAAAACTGCCTATATTTGGTAAGTAAAGGCAGGTTTGGCGGATAAAAATTAATGCACCATAGACGATAGACAAATACCAGCTTCCCTAAAGCGTAAGGAGCATGCCATTGACTTTAAAGAGGTTTGAGAGTAATGTCCAAAAGTGCAATCGCATCTTTAACGTCTCCCTCAGCTGATTCTCTGGCGCAAATGAGCATCACTACCACATTTTTACCCAGCTGACGCGCCAAGATCACTCCACTGACTGGCTGAGTCTGACCACCTAGGGTTAAGCTACCTCTCCAAGGAAGGGGTGCATCTCAGTTTTGCAATTAGGCAAAAATTCCCGCGCCCCCGCCCCACACTTCCCACACTTCCCGCGCCCCCGCCCCGCGCCCCCGCCCCACACTTCCCACACTTCACATCTTTTTTACAAATATGAGATGCACCCCTTCTCCATCGGGTGAGGTACAAAGTTCTGGGTTTGTTCGCGTAGCGTGGCCCAAAGGCCAGGGAGTCGGGAGTCGGGAGTCGGGAGTCGGGAGTCGGGAGTCGGGAGTCGGGAGTACTGTTTGCGTCAATTCTTGTCCACTGTTCCCTGATCCGAAGTTCCCTGTTCCCGACTTCTGAAAGAAGTCTATACTTTGAAAAATTGGTATAACGTTACGGGTTATTGTCGCTCCCGCTTGGATTGATATAACGTATAAAACCAAAAAAAACGTAAGGATTCAGGTGTGGAGAGAAGGGATGAGGGAAGGAGGTTGGGTTAAATGACCCGATTGAGCCATAAGAGCTTGCTCGTTCGCGTAGCGTGACCAAAGGTCAAAAAATCCATCACCGACCGTTTTTGAAAACGGCAAGTTTGGACTGGTCGTGTAGTAAATTAGCGGTCTGCTCGAAACCTTAGAGAGAACGAGAGCCACCACGTTCCCTTACGCTTGGTGACTGCCAAACGTTTTGACCTCTCGGCGAGATTATTATCTGGTGGAACTTGGGGATGGTCTAAAAAATACCACCATTGGGAAGCCTTCTGTTTGAGGGAGCGCAGTAACTTACCTGCTTCGGCTCCTGCCACCGACCACCAGGTTTAATGAGTCAACTGTACCTGAGTTTTGAATCCCCTAACGCAGATGTTGGTACTCTGTCTCATCGCCATTTTCTGGCCAGAGGCGATAATGGCGAAAAGCTTCATCAATCAGACTCACGAGTGCTTCGACCATCGCTCGGTTGTGTAGTCCAGGCTGTTTGATTAACCTCAGAAAATGACGACGTAGATGGGCGTGCGCATTTCTGTTGAGCGCTGACTGGATAGCCATTATACACATTCAAGTCATCACTACTAAGAACACCCCTGTATTTACTGCCCAACTGAGATTCCAGTTCGGCACGTCCCCTGGTGTCAGCGGCCCGAAATAGACAAAAATCTCGATTGCTAAAGACCCAGAGCCATTCCTTAATTCCCTTTACAGGCCAAGGAGTTTCATCTACATGAATAGATGGTTGTTCTGTTTTTACCCATTCTGACAATTGCTCAACATGAGGTTTAATCGCCAGTTCAACCCGTTGATTGGTGTTCACTAAAGTCCCATTACCGATCTCTATCTTGCCCAGTTCCCATAACATCTCTTGTTGTTTTTTATAAGGGAGATGTCCATAATTCCCTAACCATCCCAGAAAAGCTTGTACCTTGACCCCCAAATCTTGTCCGGGTATCATCTCAACAGACCAAGAGGCTGATGTCACCGCACCACAGCCGCTACATTGACAATGGTAACGATGGTACTCAACTACCTCGATTGGTTTGTTCACCAGTTGGGCTACTTGTTGAGTGTCTACCAATATAGGTTGATCTAAAAATTCTCTTTGACCACACTGACTACACACAGACGGTTGCAAGATTTCGGTTCGGTCTATTCTGGAAAACCCTTTACGAGTTTTTCCCCGATGACCTGGTTGTCCTCCGGGTTTTCTCTTTTTGGCCTCAGTGGTGGGACAATCCTCCTTTTCTAGGGCTTTTTCGGATTTTTTCAGTAGATCAGTTGATGGGGGTTTCGAGGAAGTCTTACTATCGTGGGTCCCGACTAAGCTTTAATTTTTCAATTTCGAGCTGTAGTTCCTCAATCACTTTCTGTTGAGTCAATAGCATCTTTACCAGTTCCGCTTTTGACAACTGGCGCACGGCTTTCTCGAGTTAGCGGGAGAGGTGAGTGACTCATGTGTTTACTTTACCCTAGTTTGCTTCAAAGTCAATCCCGCAGACTTTCAAGAAGCTCCCTTCTTTGGCATTGTAGCAATGCCTGTGACCTGAATCCTTACAAAAAAACACAATTCAAGTCTACCGGATTTCACTTGAAAATTTGCTAATCTGTTGAGGTGCAAATATGCTAAAAAACGATCAGAGTGTCCAAGAGCTGTATTATTTTGTAATGTTGCTTTACCTTGAGCTCATTTTCCTGGGAATGCCATGACTAACTTGCCTGAGCCTGTGCCACCCAATCAGCCTGAACATAGTAACAACGGTACCGCCAAGAACTCAGCCAATGGTAATTCACCACCATCTCCTCCCCAAACTCAAGAGGAGCAACATTTATCTACCCTGCCGTTGTCAAACCTGCCCAATAAACCAACTATTGGATCAGTTAGTCCTGCTAATCGCTCCCTAAGCGTAATTATTCTCAGTGCGATCGCTATCATGATTTTTGGGGTAGTGATTGATAACCTCTGGATTGGGATATCCGGAGCTACTGTGGCGCTGCTGGTTTCATTGCCAGTGATTTTACCGGTTGTCAAACAATGGCTTACTGATTTGTTGCCACCCCAACAAAGAATCAAAGTTATTGCCTCGATCGGAGTGGTAGCAGCAATAAGTGGCTTACTGAACTTTCTTGGTGTTTACCAAAACATCAGCAATTGGTTAGTTCAGATTAAATGGGATGAATTTGGGTCATGGGCTGATTGGGTGGGTGCTTTGGGACAGATTTTGATTGCCGTCCTAGCAGTATTCATTGCTTGGCGACAATATGTCATTTCCAAAGACCTGACCATCCAGCAAAATATGATTACCCAGCAGCAAACCATTGATGCTTACTTTCAGGGAGTTTCAGATTTAGCCTTAGATGATCAGGGATTGCTAGAAGATTGGCCCCAGGAGAGGGCATTTTGCGAAGGAAGAACCGCTGCAATTCTCAGTAGTGTGGATGCCCATGGGAAAGCCAAAGTGCTCAGATTTTTGTCCCAAGCCCGTTTACTAACTCCCCTCAGACGGGATAATCATTTAGGACGCCCCATGTTGGATGGCTATGGAGGATACCAAGAAGACCGAGTTTATGGTATAAGGGTTATTGACCTGAATGTAATGTTAGCTGGATCAGACCTGAGTCATACAGATTTGCGTTGGACAGAACTCGGCGAAGCTAATATGGTCAGAGCGAATCTCAGCTTCTGTGACTTAGTGCAAGCGAATCTATCCCGCACTGTTTTATATGAAGCCAACCTCACTGGTGCTGACCTCAAGGGAGTCCGCCTATTCTATGGTTCAGTAGAAACTGCCAGTCCCCGCAGTCGTACCCATCCCCCTGACTATCGCACTGGAGTTTACACCGGTGCAGTAGTGGAAAATGTTAACTTCACCGGTGTCCAGCGGATGGATGAAAAGCAGCACTACTACAGCTGTGCTTGGTGCGGTGAAAAGTCAAGAAAAACAATCCCGGGTGGTTGTCAGGGAATTCCTAATAAATTAGGGCGCTAGAAGGTCGTCTGTCAGAATGCAGAATGTAGAATTAAGACTTTAGAATTCTACATTCTGCATTCTACATTCTTAATTCAAAAATGTTGAAGAACGATGAACCCAACCTATTCCCTGGTTATTCCTGTATATAACGAGGAAAACAGTATTTCAGAACTGTACCGACGCATTAGTACAGTAATGGATCAGTTAGGGGAGGTGGAGTTAATTCTAGTGAATGATGGCAGTTGCGATCGCTCTTTAGAGCTGATGCGAGACCTTCATCAAAAAGACCCAAGGGTATGTTACCTAAGTCTTTCCCGTAACTTTGGTCATCAAATTGCTGTCACTGCCGGTCTAAATTTTGTGCGGGGTCAAGGGATTATTGTCCTAGATGCTGATTTACAAGACCCACCAGAAATCATTCCAGTGCTAGTGGAAAAATGGCAGCAGGGTTATCAAATTGTTTATGCTCAGCGCACCCAGAGACGTCGTGAAAGTTGGTTAAAGCGCTTTCCGGCTTACCTATTTTATCGCTTACTGCGCCGTCTAGCCAATGTCGAGATTCCGTTAGATACAGGGGACTTTTGTTTAATGGATCGACGGGTGGTTGATGTACTCAATGCCATGCCAGAACGCAACCGTTACGTGCGGGGATTGCGTTCTTGGGTAGGGTTGCGGCAAACCTCTGTTTCCTATGTGCGTGACCCCCGGTTTGCTGGTGAGATCAAGTACACCATTCGTAAATCCCTAGCCCTAGCAGTAGATGCACTGGTTTCTTTTTCTAAAGTGCCATTGCGAATCGCTACTTATCTGGGATTATTAGCAACAGCGATAGCGCTATTGATGGCAGGGTTAGTGCTTTACTGGCGGATTTTTGAACCGAATTCTCCTGTGACTGGGTTTGCCACTATTATGATTGCAATTTTCTTTTTGGGAGCTGTGCAGTTAGTATCTATTGGTATTTTGGGGGAATATGTAGGACGGATTTATGAAGAAGTTAAAGGAAGACCATTGTATGTTTTATCAGAAGTGAGGGGGTTTGGGTCGGAAGGAGTATCAAAGTAAGGGATAAGTTATCAGTTATCAGCTGACAGCTATCATGTTTCAAATAAACGAGCTTTGTGGCACAGGCTTCGACGCTGTGAAATAACTCAGATTAAACTAATGCTTACCCAGGGCTATTTTATTCTAAATAGACTTCTTGCAGAACTAGGGAAAAGCGGATCACCGGAACAGCATATCACTGGAAAAGTGGAGAAGAATTGACGCAAAGCGATGTAGAGGTCCGACCCGTGGCGAATTTAATTACGGGTCAAGCGCACCATTACGGTCTTGGGGGGGCAGCGCCGCCAAAGGGGGTTCCCACGGGGCTTACAGCGATGCAGAGGTGCGACCCGTGGCGAATTTAATTCTTAATGCGGAAAACGCACCATTACGGTCTTGGGGAGGCAGTGCGGTCTTGGGGGTTCCCCCCATGAGCAACTGCCGTGGTTCCCCCCGGAGACGAAACCTGATTACGTTGAGCCTTTATGGTTGGTAGGCTATGCAGATGCATGGGTAAAACTTGAGGCGCGACCCCGTAATTTAATTCGCCATAGGAAAGCGCGCCTCCATTGATTAAGGCTCAACTGTCTTACGGTAACTTCAAACCATGAGCGACTGCATCAAGAACACTATCAGAAAACTACTTTTGCAATAGGTCTATAGCGGTTTGCGCTTAGATTAGTTACAATAGCAACAATAAGAAAACAATTTTGTTATTTGTTTTTTAGTCAAAGAATCACAACAATCAACTAGACCTTGTCTTGATGCAGCGCGGTCATGGGGGGAACCCCCAAGACCGCGCTGCATCGCTTTTCTAACTCATCTCTCGTCATAGTTACTAATGAACGTAAATGTTCTTTCAAAATAAACCAGAATTTTTCAATGGGATTAAAATCAGGAGAATAGGGAGGTAAAAATAAAACTTTAGCTCCAACTTCTGATAATATTTCTATAACTTTTTGATTTTTATGACTAGATAAATTATCCATAATTACCACGGCACCAGGCCATAAGGATGGGGCTAAAACATATTTTATATAAGTAATAAAATTTGAGTATTAATCGAGCCATTTAAGGTCATATTTCCTAATATTACTTGGGAGGAAATAGCACTAAAGATTGTGATATGTTCTCCTCTATAATAAGGGCTATAATCGACAACTCTGGTTCCTCTTTGAGAACGACCATAAATGCGCTTTTTCCCTAAATTAAACCCCGTTTTATCCAAAAAAACTAGGTTTTCGACTAAAAAACTAGTAACTGTTTGCCAATATAAAAGTCTTAAATTAGCTACTCTTTCCGTTTTAGCTTGACTGGCATATAAACTTTTTTTTTTCGTGTTATGTTGAGTTTTTTCAGGAATCTACTCAAGGTAAGTAGGTGGGCGTAATTAAGTGTAAAATAGAAAAGTAGTTTAAAAATCCCAAAATCGTAATGCCAGCTCGATTAAAAATTCGTCTAAGTGAGTTATAACTTCAAGAGTTGTTAGAATTAAAATCTGATAATAATTGTCCAAAAAGAACTATAAAAAGAGTATAATTTATCTGTTGAAATCCTAAAGTATGGACAGTCAATCAAATATCTGACTGGATATATTGGTCACCGAATACAGTGAAAAAAACTATTCATAGGTGGATAATACAAGGCAAAGAAGGACTCTGGGATAAGCCAAGAAGTGGTAGAAAAAAAAACCTGGAAAAAATCGGATATAGACTATCTAGAAGAGCTTTGTAATGATGAAGAAAGAACTTACAATAGTAAGCAGCTATCTGTTCTTTTAAAAAAAGAGCGTCAAGTGGAATTAAGTCCCGAAAGAATCCGTAAGATACTTAAAAAAAAAGGATATTTATGGAAGCGAACAAAAACAAGTCCAAGACGACATCCTAACCCCAGAGAAAAAGAATATAAAAAAGCAGATTTAGATATGTTACGTCTGCAAGCCTCTTGTGGTGATGTCAGACTAAAATACTTAGATGAAGCAGGTTTCAGTCTTTGGAGTCCTGTAAGTTATAGTTATATAAAGGTAGGAAAACAGAAACAAATTCCCCAAAGTAAAAAACGAGGAAAACGTCTAAATATATTAGGAATATATGAGCCCCAAAAAAGCTTTAACTATACTTTAAAGCTTGGTAGTCTAAAAAAAGATAATTTGATCAAAGTTTTGGATAGCGATGCAGCGCGGTCTTGGGGGTTTCCCCCATGAGCGACTGCATCAAGACAAAGAAGCTTAAGAAGCAAAAACAGCTCGACTAAAAACAGGAATAGATACAGTGATTGTCTTGGATAATTCCTCAAGTCATAAAAGTCATCAGGTAAGATCTAAAGAAAAAGAATGGTTAGAAATGGGATTGTATTTATTCTTTCTGCCAACTTATAGTCCAGAACTTAATCTAATAGAGGGGGAGTGGCATCAACTTAAAACTCATCAAATCTCTGGTAGAATGTTTGAGGATGAATACGATCTAGCTTTAGCAGTTAAAGAAGGTATAAACAAACGAAGTTGCGAAGTAGGTTATCAGCTTCAACAGTGGACAATATCTGAAAATATAGATAGTAAAAATGATCAAGTTTTTAACGTTTAATTAAGCCCACCTACTTAGTTAGGTGTACAGTAATTTGTTTATCTTTTTCAAGTATTTCCACCATTTCCGAGAGAGTTAATGATGGATGCTCTGACAACATAGATTTGATAAATTCCGTGAATGGTTCTAATTTAGATGCTCGGTTATTCCCTTGTTTGCCCGGTGATATATTTCCAGTTTATTTGAATTTTTTAATAATTTTAAATACAAAATTGCGACTCACTTTAAACCTTTTATCTAACCGGGTCATTGAGCCTTGGCCAAAGGCCACGCTACGCGAACACAGTCTAGATAAGCTGTGATAATTTTCGTTTTTATGTCAACAGAATATGCTTTCATAATTGAATTTTTATAATATCTATTATATTATACTCTATTTAAGCGCAAACCGCTATAATCTAATCGGAATATGGTACGATTCAGAGCAAATTCCATTTAATGCATCTACTCCCGTGTCTCAAATCGCAATTATAGAAGCGAAAGCTGGACTAGAAGCTCCTCGTCGTCGTGCCGGACAGCGCCACACTCTGTCACTGTGCCTACCGCTATTTACTTTGGCCATGTTCCCTGACAGGGGGACATAAAGCAGGGTAAGCGCAAGAATCAATAAGCCGTAGCTTACCCTCGAAAAAAACCACGTCATTCTCAACAAATTAACTCTATTGCGAGTACAGTTCGACGAGATTATAGGGGTTTCGAGCCACGAGCAACCGAGATCCAGCCAATGCACATTATGGGCAATTTTTTCTTGCGCTTACCCTGGGACATAAAGCTTATAACGTAGACAATTCTGACTCTATAGCCCGCTCACCCTTCTTGTAATAGTTGAGGCAACGACGGTTAATTTGCATGCATTTCGTCCACTATTTTTTCGCACAATCCCCTTAAGGGAAGCCACGAATGCTCAGGTGCGCTTTCCGTTCGCCGTAGGCGACGCTTTTGGCCTACGGCCAAACGCGAACGGCGAATTTAATTCTTAATGGGTCAAGCGCACTTTAAGTAACTGAGGAGCCATGTTAAAATAAGTTGTACAAATTTTATCGGAAATAAATTGTGAGATATAGCTTCCAGAAAAAAAACTGTTCAGGTTATTTTTACACGAGTCCTGATCGGTTGAACGTATTACCGAGTAATGATTTTAGCTTGCATGTTACCCCCCCATAAAATTAACTCAGTACCTTCATGTTATTTTATATATTGTGGAAATATAAACATTATCCTATCAATATACTATACTAGTGCCAATTTTAGTGTTGAGTATAGCAATGTCTCTGATTGTTGGAACCAGAATCCATAGTGGTGTTGATGGTTATATCCCTGAATTAGGTAAAGTGGAAAATTGGTGTGATCAGGTACTAGAATACGCTGATTATATAGTAAGAGCTACAGATAATCAACTATTTGACAAAATTAGCAAAATTGTTTCGGTGTTTGCAGAACAGGTACTTTCCCTGCTAATAAATCCCTGGAAAGGACTAGCTCATCCCCTAAATGCGATTGTATGTGAAGCAACTTATTTGGGTGGTGATAAACTTTTGCTTCAAAGTCTAGAAGTCTATATATCATCAACAGATGTGGAAACCTTGAATTCTCACCTTACCTCTGACACTCTGGTAGTGGGGGCAAAGATGATTTCAACCCATGGAGGAGATGCTGGAGTAAAATTTATAGATGGTATGACCTCTCCTTGGAATACTTTAGCTTTGTGGAACTTATCAAAGTTAAACATAACAGGGTTTTTAGGAATTTCTAGTGGACTTATAAAGGATGTACCTGGTGGCATGGAAGAAGTAACCACTATTTCCTTACTGCAACAACTTTATCAAAATCAAGCTCAGGCAAAATTGGTTAAACTATCAGACCTTAAGTGGATTACTACCTGGAATAGTCAAGAACGCCAAAAGTACCATAAAAAAAAAATGTTGACAAAATTGTTGCGAGCATAAAAACAACTAAAACACTCCAGAATTAAGCGTGGAGTTGTCACAATATTGGAATAATAAATTTATCGGCTCACAATCATTTTTTGCCCGTAAACAAGGAAATATGAATCAAAATAAATTTATCAATTGGTCTGAGCAGTATCAGTGCATACCTACTTCTGTACATTACCCTGCTTCAACTGAAGAAGCTAGAGACATTGTTTGCCAAGTAATGCAACAGGGAACAAAAATCCGAGTATTTGGTTCAGGACATTCCCCAAGCGATATTGCTATGAGTAATCAGGATTTGGTTTGTAGCGATCGCTTAAATCAGATCCTAAATATCAACTATGATAGTCAAACTGTTGTTACTCAAGCAGGAGTTACCCTCAAAGATTTGAATCAAAGCCTAGCAAAACATAGACTAGCCTTGCCCAATCTAGGTTCTATTTATGCTCAAACTGTAGGAGGTGCAATGGCAACTGCAACTCATGGCACAGGATTAAATTATGGGGTACTGTCAACAATTATTCAGGAAATTACACTGGTAACAGGTTTAGGAGAAGTTATCAAAATCTCCAAAGATGAAAATTATCAACTATTTAATGCAGCCAAATGCCATCTAGGAAGTTTGGGATTAGTCACAGAACTTAAATTACAAGTAACAAAAGAATTTGACTTAGAAGTACGAGAACAACCAGAAACTCTAGAAACTGTATTGGATAAACTACCAGAACGCCTGCAAGCTGACCACTATCGTTTTTGGTATTTACCCCATGCAGATAGGGTGTGGGAGTGGAGTGCAACTCGCAAACCACCTGGAAAAACTGCTCCCAAACAAAATTTTTTCCAACGCTTCCAGAGTTGGTATAGAGAAAAACTTATTGGTTACTATACATTTGAACTGCTCTTATATTTAGCTACTTATAATCAACGTCTGATTCCCCTGGTTAATCGCTGGTACGTTCAACAAATGTTCAGCAAGTCAAAACAGTCACGAGGGAACAGTGTCAGTCAATTCAATTTTGATTGTCTATTTAAACAGCAGGTTAATGAGTGGGCGATTCCTATAGAACATACGGCTGAAGCCATCTTGCAAATTCGCCAGATGATTAAAGAAAAAGACTATCAAGTTCATTTGCCCATTGAAGTGCGCTTTGTCAAAGGAGATGATATTTGGTTAAGTCCTTGTCAGGGTAGAGATAGCTGCTATATCGGGGTTATTACTTATATGCCCTACGGTAAATATGTTGATTGTCAATCCTATTTTGATGACTATGAAAAAATTATGGCTAAATTAGATGGTCGTCCCCATTGGGCAAAAAGGTTCGGGCCTGATGCTGATAAATTAGAAAAAATGTATCCCCACTGGAACGACTTTCATAAAGTACGTTCTCAACTTGAACCAGATAATATATTTGGTAACTCCTATAGCGATCGCGTACTCGTAAAACCTAAAAAAACGCCTTTGTATTACTCATAAAAATCCGAACATGGGAACAGATATTTTAGTCATCGGAACAGGTGAATATGTCACAGGTTTTGTTCACGGAGCAGCAGCTAATTCTGACAAAAGTGCTGGTGTTGTAGCCTTGGTGCTTTTCGACCTCCGAAGTCGTGGAAAAGTAGAGCAAATTTCCCTCTGTGGACGAGATGGAAAACGTTTTCCAGGGATTCGCCATCATTTTGCCGAACAAATTAGTTCTCGGTATCAGGGAATAGATGCTTCCGTCCATACTTTTCCTGATGACAATGACTATAATCCCCAAGCCTATCAAACTGCTATCGAGAAGATGAAGCCAGGAAGTGGGGTAATTGTAGTGACACCTGATGATACCCACTTTGAGATCGCCATGACTGCTATTCGTCAGGGAATGCACGTTTTAGTTGCTAAACCATTGGTGAAAACTCTAGCAGAACATCAGAAATTAATCGAGGCTGGAAAGCAACATAATGTACTGGTGGGAATAGAGATGCACAAGAGGTTTGACCCCATGTACTCTGATGCACGCGATCGCGCTCGCAGCTATGGAGATTTTAGTTATATGAGTAGCTATATGAGTCAGCCGAGAAGTCAACTTAACACTTTTGGTCAATGGGCAGGGCGCTCTTCTGACATTAGCTACTATTTGAACTCTCATCACATAGATTTATTAGACTGGATGATAGGGGATCGGGCCAGACCCATCCAAGTAAATGCTTTAGCTGCTACTGGAGTCGCCAAGACAGAGTTAGGCATTGATACCGAAGATACCATTACCCTAACGGTTCAGTGGGAAAACATCGAGAGTAGGAATTTAGGAATCTCCATTCATACGGCATCATGGATTGCCCCTAAATCTGACGTTCATTCCCAACAACGGTTTTTCTACATGGGTCATCAAGGAGAGTTACAAGTCGATCAAGCTCATCGAGGTTATACAACTGCAACAGTATCTGGGGGATATGCTAGTATTAACCCCCTATTTATGAAGTACGAACCCTCTGATGGCAAATTTGCTGGACAGGGAGCCTACGGTTATCAAAGTCTTGAAAGATTTGTGGATGCAGTAGGCAGTATTAATGAGGGAAAAGCGGAACCCAAAGATTTTGACAATATCCTAGCGACTGCTGCTCGAACTTTACAGACAACAGCTATTCTTGAAGCTGGTCGTCTCAGTTTAGATAGTGGTGGTTTACCCGTTGAAATTAAATATAGTTCCCAAGAGCTATTAACACCAGAAACTCTCAACCTCAACCTCAACCGCACCTAAATACAATTTTATCATAATGTCGGCAGAAAACCCGAGCCATAACGGTAACTGCTCACCGCAATAAAGATGCTCTATTGACAACGGAGAAGCCAAATTGAACACTTGGATGTATATTGGTTCTTATGACTCCAACCGCCACCGAGAATTCCCAGTCCGTCATGAGCGTCGCCTCCGAACAGTTGGTGACCAATGTACTGCTGGTTGAGTGGCTCGTGAAGCTGCAACAACAACTATCCCTTCAACAACGAGTGATTGAACAGCAGCAAAGACAAATCTTTGGGCAGCAGCAAGAGATAGAACAATTTTTGGAGGAGCGTATTGAAGCTCAAAAACCGCTCCTCGAAAAATAGTTCAGTCCCTCCTTCCTCTGACCAACTCCAAAAGCCCAGCAACAAAAGTAAGCGCAAAAAGGGGAAAAAGCGCGGTCCCAAGTATAATCATCTTTGGAATTACCCGTAACGGATTTGGCACTCAGTCACGAAATAGTGACTATCGAGCATTAAAGCTGTCCCATGTGCGCTACTTCCTTAGAGGTAGTAGAAGAAGCTCCACAAAAAGTCCAGCAAGTAGCTGAAGTAGTCGAGCAACCAATAGAAATCAGAGAATATCGCCGCCCTCTATACAATTGTCCCAATTGTGGATGGTCTGGTTATAGCTCTATGCCTTGGGGAGTCAAAGAAGGATTCAGCTATGGGGGACGACTCTGTAGCATTGTGGGCTGGTTAGGGTATGGGGGCAACTTGACGTGGCGTAAACAGGAATATTTTGCCTTTATATGTCTTGGGGGTTCCTATTTCTCAGGGAAGTCTGGCAAAAATGCAACGCTGGTTCCAAGAGAGTTTGGAGCCTTCTTACCAACAATGGCGTTCCCTACGTCAGACAGCCAGGGGTCAGGTGTGTGGATGAAACGACCTACTGTATAGATGGCATTAAGTATTGGTTGTGGGTAGCTACCAGTGACCAGGTATGTGCTAAGATGTTAGCACCCACACGCAGTAGTGCTGAACTAGAGAAATTACTGGGAGCTGAGTTTGAGGGAATACTCACGCTTTGATTGTTTTAGTGCCTACTCTCCACAAGGAGCTCAGGCCAAGCAGAAGTGTTTAGCCCATCTCGAGAGAGACTTAAAAGCCCTCTTAACCAGTCGCTTTGAAGGCAATCGACAGTTTGCGAGCAAAGTGCAATTAGTGTTGTGGCAAGCTCGCAGTTGCTATCAGGATTATCAAGAAGGAAAACTTAGTTGCCAAACTCTCAATGACCAACGAGAAAGTGTAGAAGCTTCTCTTAAAAAAGTCTTAGAAGAGACACTCTTGGATACCCTCCCTCAGATACTTTGAGATTGATTCAACGACTACAGCGTCATTGGAATGAGTGGTTCACTTTTTTGTCTCATCCAGAGGTCAAACCTGATAACAATGATGCTGAGCGAGCAATGGCCCAATTGTGATACATCGCAAAGTCAGTGGTGGGGCTTGAAGCGATTGGGGGGCACAGTTAGTCGCCCAAATGTTTAGTTTTTTGGTTTCGATGCGGTTGCAAGGAAATAATGCGTTCGCGAAGCGGTTCTTTTGGAACATCGCTGCTTTATGTGAATTATTGTCTTTGGCTGGTCGAAGTCCCCCAGGCTTGGAGTTTTCCTGACAATTAGAGTAAACCATAGTTTTATTTTCATGGGTCGAATGGTAAAGCTATTCCAGTCCTCAGGTTCTTCGAAAGCGGATATTGTCCGCTAACAATGACTCATATCTCACTGTTTGTTCATTTGCCAACCCACTTTCAGATTTGCGATCGCACTTTGAGATTCGTGATCGCACTTTGAGATTCGCGATCGCATTTTGAGATTCGCGATCCCAGTCTTGGGAAACCCCAATATCTCCTTCAACCCTTATGTCGTAGCTTTTTGACATTGTGATTCCGAATGGCTCACCAAGGGTGAGCGAACGGTGAGTCATAAGAGCCAATATAGCAATTCCTTAATAGGTCGTGGTAATTTCTGAAATTCGATCCTTGCTCTACCTGGGTTTTAGCCGATCACTTATTACATCCTATTTAGGATTGCTATATACACCCAAGTGTTCAATTTGGCTTCTCCGTTGTCAATAGAGCATCTTTATTGCGGTGAGCAGTTACCCATAACGATAGTTTGGCGTCGTCTGGGAATGACAAGTGGCAAAGTATGGTATCATATTAATACAGCCGATAAACCAAGCTTTAAAAGTTGAAAAAAATCAATTCAACTCTTACTATTTACAGTCGCTGAGAGGCATAATGAGACTCTAAATGGACGTGGAGGAAGCGTAAATCTACCCCTAAAACGTACTTGCACTGCAAGTGAAGCCCGCCTTGAGTCATTCGTTCAACGCACAGTTGTTTGATTGATGGATAGGAATCGGTGCGCTGTCTTTTAAGAGCAGCGTCAGGAGGATGTCAATTCACCAGATTCAACAACAATGAAAAAGTCACTAGAATTGCCAAACCAACAAAAAATTTATTTCCTCAACGAGGAGGAAGCACTTTTTCTTTATGATGATATTTTTGTCAGACAAAGTTATTTGCAGCATGGGATAACTTTAAAACCAGGTTATACAGTATTTGACATTGGTGCCAACATAGGTTTGTTTGCACTTTTTGCTCATCAATATTGTCAAGGCAATATCAATCTATTTTGTTTTGAACCAATTAAACAAATTTATAAAATTATGCAAAAAAATATGCAGTTAACTAATGTTATTAGCTATAATTGTGGATTGTGGAACGAAGATAGTAAAGCAACGTTTGATTACTTCCCTCATTACTCATTATTATCAGGAGCAGATGCCAAGTTTAGCCCGGCAGAGAAAAACAACTTTACCAACTTAATTATTAACAACTTAAATAATAAAAATGCAAAAAAAACTAATAATATCATAACACAAATCATTAAAATATGTCCGTTTCCATGGAAAGCAAGATTAGTGGAATTTATTTTAGAAAAGTTTTTCTTGAAAACCAAACAAGCTAGTGTAACTTTAACGAGTATATCTGAAATAATCAAAAAACATGAGTTATGTCAGATAGATTTAGTTAAATTAGATACTGAAAAAGCTGAACTTAAAATTCTT
Organism: Moorena sp. SIO4A1; assembly: GCF_010672065.1. Lineage (NCBI taxonomy): Bacteria > Bacillati > Cyanobacteriota > Cyanophyceae > Coleofasciculales > Coleofasciculaceae > Moorena > Moorena sp. SIO4A1. Next base: position 88,027 of record NZ_JAAHHX010000022.1, read on the forward strand.
GAGGGAATCAATTCCGCAGACTGGCAAAAAATCCAGCAGTTGGTTATAGAAGTTCATGACATCCAAGACCGCTTAAATATCATCAAAAATATGTTAGAAAAAGAAGGCTTTGAATGCTATGTAGAAGCAGGTTCACCACCAAAATTTTTAGCTTACTCAATTTTAGGAGTCACTAATCCAGTTTTCACCAATCATTATTCACAATAATTACTTTATACTATCTATGCAAAAAGAATAAAATAACGATTGTAAATGATGGTGCTAAACATATTTTTGAAAATAAATTGTATAATTTTATGAAAAACATGAATTTAAAATACTTGATAAAAATATGTTTTTTAATTCACTGTATAACCCCATACGGTGGCTATTACGAATAATCGGAGGTTGGGTATAACTTCGTTATACCCAACAAAAAACCATTAAAAATGGCGTTAATTAATGGTAATTTTTTTATATAAAATTCAAACAAAATAAGTTTTATGATAGTATTAACCCTGACTATTGAATTTTACTAACGCCCACAAATTGATTTAAAAAATATAAATAAACCTACAAAAGTTAAGTAATCAGTAATTTTAATTAAAAATATAGGAGTTTTAAATTAGCTGGGGTACACATTTTTTTGTGTTAGGGAACAGGGCCTTCAGAGCAGGGAACAGGGAACATGTAAGATCGAAAAAATATTGTGTGTTTCATTAGGATAAAAAGCGCTATATATAACTTTTGTCACAGTTGGTATTAGGGGAATTATCGGTGATGATAAAAATATCTGAACATACTCTTGTTGAGCAATACAACAAATATGCAAGTTATGAAAGCAAAAGATGGCAAGATTTAGCAGCACAAAACGTCAATAGTTGGGCGGATGTCTGGGAACAATCAGTAGCTCATTTGTCTCACCGCCCAATAGTTCATGAGGTAGGTTTTATATCCCCTTGGAGCTATCAAGAACTTGATCGCGCAGCCGATAAAATAGCAGAATGGGCGATTTCCTCAAATCAAAAATACATCGGGGTTCACCAAAACAACAGTGCTGTTTTCCTAGCTACTGTCTTGGGATTAGCTAAAGCAGGAATTGTCGCAGTTTTATTTAATGCCAGAGAATCAGATAAAAAATTATCAACTTTAGCCCATAATTCAGGAGTCAAGATTACCATAGGTCAGCCCATCCCATCAGTAGAAACCTATGACCCAAACTGGATTCTTGAACGTTCCTGGTCGGGTCGCACTTCAGCAAAACACCGTCGTCAAGTTACGCTTGATGACCCAGTTGTGATTATCTTTACTAGCGGAACTAGCGGTCGCAGTAAACCCGCACTCTTTAGTCATCGCCGGATGATTGGTGCGGGAATTGCTTGGTCGTTGCGAACAGGGATGTCTTATGACAGTAAGTGTTACATCACTTTGCCTCTCTATCATGGAAATGGGCTAGCTGTGGCTTTTTCTAGTTGTTTAGAAGCGGGAGCTTGTGCTGTAGTCCGCGATAAATTTTCTGTGGGAGCATTTCTGACGGATGTGCGTACCTACAATTGTGATTCAGTTGTTTATATTGGCGAACTGTGGCGTTATCTGAGCAACAGTCCCCAACAACCCGAGGATGCCAAAAATCCCCTGGGCGTTATTTTTGGTAATGGTTTAACATCTCCCCTCTGGGAGCAGGTGATCGAAAGATTTGGGATTGAAAAAGTAGTAGAACATTACGGTGCGACAGAAATGCCAGCATCAGCACTGACAAATTGGACGGGAAGACCGGGTTATTGTGGTTTTATTCCCCCAGACCATCCTGATGCCAACAATGTAGCGTTAGTTAACGAGCAAGGAAAAGTTGTTGCACCGGGAGAAGTTGGAGAGGCTGTGTTGCGGGTTCCGGGTAATTTCTATCGAGGTTATCTTGACCCAAAACTAGATGAGGATAAACTCTGGAGAAATTTATTTGAACCAGGTGACTTGTGGTGGCGTTCTGGAGATTTACTATGTCGAGATGCTGACGGCTTTTTTATGTTTGTTGACCGTATGGGTGACAGCTTTCGTTGGAAAGGAGAAAATGTTTCTTGTGTGGAAGTAGAGGAAGCAATTTTATCGACGGGTAAAGTCCGAGAAGCGGTTGTTTATGGAGTTCCAATTCCTGGTGCATCGGGTAAAGTAGGGATGGCATCTATTTTACCTATTGAGTCTTTGGATGAAGGTGAAACTCTTGATGATTTCTTGACTCACTTGCAAGAACTTTTATCTCCCTATGCTATCCCACACATTATTCGATTAGTTGATCGGCATCACGAAACAACTTCCACTATGAAGATTATCAAAGCTCATCTACAGACTGAGGGGTTTAAGCAAATTGAAAAATATCCACATTTTGCGTTACGTCAGGGTCGGTATGTTCGCCTGAAAAGGGATTGCATTTCGGTACTATAGTCAGGAAAATTAACTCTAGGTTTTAGGTAAATAATATCAATGGTAGTGGTAAATATGTAGTGAATTAACCAAGGTATGTTAAGGTTTGTCAAGGGTTTCAACTATGGTAGCTACTTCCACGTATTGAAAGCCTCATCAGCTCGAAAAAGAGTAAGCATTCAGCTATCAACCGTTGGCCATTCGCGTAGCGTGGCTAAAGACTATGAATTCCTGGCCGAAAGGCCAGGGAACTGAGATTTAGCAAATGCTTACCTATTTCATTCAAAAGCTGAAGGCTGACGGCTGATAGCTGTTAGCGTAGCGTGCGCGTAGCGGATATGCTTAGGTTTTTTTAGTCTGTTTTTTCTATACCCTTGGCGAAGATGCTATCTTTCTCTGTGAGAGCCAACCTAAACCCAAAATACTAAGTCCTATAACCGTACCAGCTTCAGGTACACTTGCTGGTGATTCATTTTCTACCCGCCTAACAATCGCTGTGTCTACGAACTCTCCATCTACCTCGAATCCAGTAAATAAGTCTCCGAAAATACTCGGACCACTATAAGGATTAAATCTAAAATCTTCTGTAGCCCAACTTAATTGCTCGCTCTCTCCTACCGCACCTTCAAACAGTGACAATACAGGCTGTCTCGTAGAATCCGCCTTGGTATAGGTTCTATTGTTGAAAAAAAACTCAATCTCATCTACTGGATACGTTAACTCGACCACGGTAATATCAGGCTCACGATAATCAAATTCTCTCCGAGTTTCATTGGCGTCATCATAGCTGAACTTACCAGAAAATTCTTCTGTTGAAAACTCATAGGTAATGGTAATAGCTTGGGCAGGATTAGTGTCAATCACTGCTAGGCTTAAAGCCGCACCAGTAGTGATTAGTGCTAAGTTTTGGCAGATACTTTGTAGCTTTAACATTGATTTATCCCTGAAAATTACTTGTTGATATTACTTATTTTTAATTTTTTAAATTAAGTCTATACCAAGGGTCAGTAGAATTTATAAACACTACATAAAGTTTACATAAAGTTTACATAAAAATGTGAATAACGGTTGATACTATAGCAATAGGGAATAGGAAATAGGGAACAGGGAATAGAAAAGGGTTGATAAACGTTAAATTTATTAACACAGTTAACAGAATTGATGTCCAAGTAGTTAGTTAAAAACTTGTTAATAAATCCCAAACACATTCTGGTCAACTAATCCGTCAGCCTATGCGCTACGCCCACGCGTGCGCGAACAGCCATTTGCGTAGCGTGGGCAATGTGCAATGCGCAATGGCCAAAGGAGAGCATTTAATAGTTCGAGATTAATGGGAATTGAAAGTCTGGGTAAAAGCTGATACGCGACACGGTGATACGCGACACGCTGGTATTTCAAGTAACAGTAAGGAGAAACTAATTAATACTAAACTATAGCGTTGCTCACAGTTATCAAGTACATTAAATTTTATTATCCCTACTCCCTACTCCCTACTCCCTACTCCCTACTCCCTACTCTCTTTGCTATATGACTGAATTTGCGTCTTTCAAAACTCAAGTAGCTGCTTCAGCTCAACGTTTGTTTGAGCTCATTGATGGTTTTAAGCAATCCAAGGTACTGGTGGTTGGTGATTTAACTCTTGATGAGTTTCTCACAGGTGAAGTGGAACGAATTTCACGAGAGGCACCAGTATTAATAATACGTCATGAAACCACTCGTCAAACTCCTGGTGGTGGGGCAAATGCTGTTTATAATCTGGCTAAGCTGGGAGCAAAGGTTAAGGTAGCTGGGTTTTTGAGTAAAGATCCTCAAGGGCAAGTGCTGCGGACGATGTTTGAAGAGGTGGGGATTGATACTAGTGCGATCGTGATTGATCCAGACCGACCAACTGTGACCAAAAGCCGGATTGCTGGTCATGCCCGTCAGTCGGTGACTCAGCAGATTGTGCGAATAGACCGCAAGTCAGATGAATTGCCCGACCGGGATAAGCAGTTAGAGTTGGCAGCACAAATACAACAGCATTTAGATCAGGTGGATGCTGTAGTTTGTTCTGATTACGGAGATGGTGTGTTTACACCACCAGTGATTGAAGCCGTTTTGTCTCACGACCGCACCATTGTAGATACTCAGAAGGATCTGGCCCGTTATCATGGCGCTATAGTTTTTACTCCCAATCTGCCAGAAGCGGAGCGAGCAGTGGGCTATGGGATTAAGAGTTTTGAGGATTTGTTGAGAGCTGGTAGAGATTTGTTGGCACTGACTCAAGGGGAAGAAATTCTGATTACTCGTGGTGAACAGGGGATGAGTTTGTTTGGTCGTGATGGTAAGGTTGAGCATATCCCAGCCTTTAATCGCACCGATGTATTTGATGTAACTGGTGCTGGGGATACCGTAGTAGCAGCCCTGACCTTGAGCTTGTGTCTGGGGGCTTCCTACTGGGAAGCAGCGGTTTTGGGGAATTTGGCCGCTAGCATTGTGGTGCGTCAGTTTGGGACAGCCACCACTAGTCAGGATGAGATGAAAGAGGCTTTACGGGGATTGTTGGAGCTTGAAGCATAAACTATAGCAATTCTCTGTTCGATGCTTTCATCAATAGGTAAAGATTTATTACGAAAAAAATAATTTCTGCGTAAAGTCAACAGATTATCTTGAGGAATAAATAGGGAGCATCTCACTGCTGTGTGAGCGTGATTATACTGCCCACATATAGCAGAAGTCAGAAGTCAGAAGTCAGAAGTCAGAAGTCAGAAGTTCAGAAGTCAGAAGTCAGAAGTCATTTGAGAATAACATGTTTTCTCGCAATCTCGCCTTTATCATCGGTATCAATAACTACAGAAACGGCATTTCTCCCCTCAACACTGCCGTAAACGATGCCAAAAAACTAGTAGAAATTCTCCGCGAGAAGCATGATTACGAAGTCTGGGAATGCCTAGACGAAGTGGCAACTCTGTCTAAGTTTAACAAATTTTTATCTCATACCTTACCCGAACAAGTTACTGAAAATGACCGCTTATTATTTTACTTTGCTGGTCATGGAGTCGCTCTCAATGGGGATGATGGCCCGGCGGGTTACTTAATTCCTCAAGATGCTTTACTGGGGGATACTAATAGTTATCTGCCCATGACCAAGTTACACGATGCTTTAAGTCAATTACCTTGTCGTCATTTCTTGGGTATCCTCGACTGCTGTTTTGCTGGTGCTTTCCGTTGGTCGAGTACTAGGGATCTACTCACATCACCAGAAGTAATTCACAAAGAACGATACGACCGTTTTATTAGTGACCCAGCCTGGCAAATTATTACCTCCTCAGCTTCTGACCAAAAAGCTTTCGATAACTTTTATTTAGATAGCGAACGCAGTCAAGTCGGCCATCATTCCCCTTTTGCTAGTGCATTATTAGAAGCCCTCGAAGGGGCAGCAGATATCTATCCTCCTGCTACCAATGGTAAACCGGCTGGAGATGGGGTAATTACAGCCACAGAATTATATTTATATTTACGGGATCGAGTCGAAATACCCACAGAAAAATGCCGGATACGACAAACGCCTGGTATTTGGTGTTTAAATAAGCACGATAAGGGAGAATATATCTTTCTTTCTCCGGGACATGAACTTAATTTACCCCCCGCACCACCATTAGATGAGTCACAAAATCCCTATCGCGGTTTAAAGTCCTTTGACGAGAAACACAGTTCACTGTTTTTCGGTAGAACATTACTAATAGAAAAGTTAGAAGATTTTGTGAAAAGTCATCCCCTGACAGTGGTGTTGGGTGCTTCCGGTTCGGGTAAATCTAGCTTGGTAAAGGCAGGATTAATTCCCAAACTACGGCAAGATAATACCGAGAAATGGTGTATTTTGCCGCCCATCCGTCCTGGTGAGACTCCCTTGCAAGGGTTAAATAATGTGCTGACTGAAGCTAAGTTACCCTTGGTAGAGCCACAAAACCCACAGCAGAATCTGGCAATGAGCATTGATGTTTGGGCGAAAAATAACCCCAACTCTAAGTTATTACTGTTTATTGACCAAAGCGAAGAAATTATTACACTCTGTCAAAACTTAGATGAGCGTCAGGAGTTTTTCCAACAGATACTCACAGCCATAAATGCCCATGGGGATAAATTACGGGTAGTACTATCCCTACGTTCTGATTTTGAACCCCAAATCACAGATGTGGGCTTAAAGTTGGCACCGGAAGTACTAAATCAATTGGGAACTACGGTACTGATAAATCTTTGGCAAAGTGGACGATTTATTGTGCCAGGGATGACACGAGGGGAACTAAGGGAAGCGATAGAAAAACCGGCTCAAGCACGGGTAATGTATTTTCAACCCCACGATTTAGTTGAACAATTAATTGATGAAGTGGCGGATATGCCGGGAGCATTACCCCTGCTGTCTTTTGCCTTGAGTGAATTCTTCATCAAGTATTTAAGGCGGCAACGGGAGGCACAATACAGGGGTATTACTATTGACCGGGCGTTGACTCAAGCCGATTATCTTGAATTGGGGGGAGTAATGCGATCACTAACTCAAAGGGCTGATGAAGAATATAAGGCGCTAGTTAATAAAAACCCCGCTTATGACCAAGTTATCCGTCATGTGATGTTACGGATGGTGGCACTAGGTGGAGGAGAATTAGCCCGTAGGCGCGTATCGTTATCAGAATTGAAATATCCGCCTCAGAAAGATGGTTTAGTGAAGGAAGTAATTGGGCGCTTTACTAACGTACGGTTATTGGTTAATGGAGTTGATGCTGATCGCAATCCCTATGTGGAACCAGCCCATGATGCTTTGGTGCGGGGTTGGCAAAGGTTGCTGGAGTGGAAACAAAAAGACGAGGAAAATTTACTTCTACAACGGCGGTTGACTCCTGCGGCGGTGGAGTGGAAAAATCTTAAAAGCAAAAAACAATCATCCGGTTTTGAAGCCAAGGCTGAAGCTGCGATTAATTGGTTGAATGGGAGACTTGACCTTGCTGAAAACTTTTTTAACAAAATAAACACACTCAAAAATACTCAGTTGGCTCGATTGTGGCAACGGACACCGGAGCAACAAAAAGATTCGAGAGATAAAACCGTACAATTTCTTTGGAATGCCAATCCTTATCTTGATGTATTGAATAAAGAACTCAATTCTGATGATAACTGGCTGAACCAAGTAGAAGCTGAGTTTGTGCAGCGTAGCGTCAGGCAAAAAAGCTTCAATACTCGTCGGAATTGGGGTGTTGCGATCGCAGTTATGCTGGGGTTAGGTACAGGTTTAGTGTTATCGACTTATTTTGGCTTACAATCTCGTAAACAGGCAATTAACTCAGAATTACGAGTAAAAGCTGCCAATATCAAGTATTCTCTATCAGTAGAATCTACTCCAAAAGGATTGCTCCAAGCTATTGAATCAACCGCTAAAATTCAAGATTACCAAAAATCCTTACAAGCAAAGGTAATCAATTTAGAACCAAAGGTAATCAATGAAGTTAATTCTATCTTATTGACAGCTTTAGATAAGGTTCGAGAAAGGAATCGCGTACAAGGTTATACAAATGTTGGCCAGCTGGTCTATGATATTGTCTTTAGCAGAGATGGCAAACAGATTCTCAGTGGCAGTGACTACGGAACAGTGCGGTTATGGGACACAGAATCCGGTCAACTAATCCATACCTTGGAAGGTCATACTGGTAGTGTCACTGAGATCGCTTTTAGTCCAGATGGCAAGCAGATTCTCAGTGGCAGTCAGGACAACACAGTGCGGTTATGGAACACAGAATCCGGTCAACTAATCCATACATTAGAAGGTCATACAGACTGGGTCGATGATATCGCTTTTAGTCCAGATGGCAAACAGATTCTCAGTGGCAGTAGGGACGGAACAGTGCGGTTGTGGGACACCAAATCCGGTCAACTAATCCATACATTAGAAGGTCATATAGGTGGAGTCTATAATATCGCTTTTAGTCCAGATGGCAAACAGATTCTCAGTGGCAGTTCCGACAACACAGTGCGGTTGTGGGACACAGAAACCGGTCAACTAATCCATACATTAGAAGGTCATACAGACTGGGTCGATGATATCGCTTTTAGTCCAGATGGCAAACGAATTCTCAGTGGCAGTAGGGACAACACAGTGCGTTTGTGGAACACAAAAACCGGTCAACTAATCCATACATTAGAAGGTCATACAGATAGTGTCGATGATATCGCTTTTAGTCCAGATGGCAAACAAATTCTCAGTGGCAGTTCCGACAACACAGTGCGGTTATGGGACACAAAAACCGGTCAACCTCTCCATACCTTGGAAGGTCATACTAATTTTGTCTCTGATATCGCTTTTAGTCCAGATGGCAAACAAATTCTCAGTAACATGGGCAGCACAATGCGGTTGTGGGACACAGAAACCGGTCAACTAATCCATACATTAGAAGGTCATACTGGTAGTGTCAATGTGAGCGCTTTTAGTCAAGATGGCAAACAGATTTTCAGTGGCAGTGAGGACGGAACAGTGCGGTTATGGGACACAAAAACCGGTCAACTAATCCATAAATTACAAGGTCATACTAGTTTTGTCGATCATATCGCTTTTAGTCCAGATGGCAAACGAATTCTCAGTGGCAGTAGGGACGGAACAGTGCGGTTGTGGGACACAGAAACAGGTCTTCCTCTCCATACATTAGAAGGTGATACAAGTGGGGTCAATGCGATCACTTTTAGTCCAGATGGCAAACAGATTATCAGTGGCAGTTTCGACAACACCTTGCGGTTGTGGGACACAGAAACCGGTACACTAATCCATACATTTGTTGGTCATAAAGCTGATGTCACTGATATCGCTTTTAGTCCAGATGGTAAACAGATTCTCAGTGGCAGTTCCGACAACACAGTGCGTTTGTGGGACACAGAAACCGGTCAACTAATCCATAAATTAGAAGGTCATACAAATACTGTCAATGCGATCGCTTTTAGTCCAGATGGCAAACAGATTCTCAGTGGCAGTTGGGACAACACCTTGCGGTTGTGGGACACAGAAACAGGTCTTACTCTCCATACATTAGAAGGTTATACTAAGGATGCCACTGGTATCGCTTTTAGTCCAGATGGCAAACAAATTCTCAGTGACAATGACGACAACACCTTGCGGTTGTGGGACGCAGAAACCGGTCAACTAATCCATAAATTAGAAGGTCATACTAAGGATGCCACTGATATCGCTTTTAGTCCAGATGGCAAACAAATTCTCAGTGGCAGTTCCGGCAACACCTTGCGGTTGTGGAACACAAAAACCGGTCAACTAATCCATACATTAGAAGGTCATACTAATTTTGTCACTGATATCGCCTTTAGTCCAGATGGCACACAGATTCTCAGTGGCAGTTGGGACAGAACAGTGCGTTTGTGGGACACAGAATCCGGTCAACCTCTCCATATATTAGAAGGTCATACTAATAATGTCACTGATATCGCCTTCAGCCCAGATGGCAAACAGATTCTCAGTGGGAGTTGGGACAAAACAGTGCGGTTGTGGCGGGGTGGAAATTGGAAAGATTGGTTAAAAGAGGGATGTGATCAGCTGCAATTTCATCCTGACCTCGTTGCACCTAAAAATAATAAAGCAGGAGAAGCTTGTCTTAAGCATGCCAGTTGGGAAGATAAAACCAAAGCAGAATTTCTGGTGAGACAAGGTAGGGCTATTTTACAAAAAGAGCCAAATCTCAAGAGTGCTGTTAAAAAATTCAAAGAAGCGCAAAAACTCTATCCTGATATTGACCTCAATCCATATACAGAGGAAATAGACAAAGATCCCAAAACAGTAGTGCAACAGTTAGCCCCAGACTCGAAATAATCACATGCCTGTCCACAGAAGAATGAAGTAGATACTCAAGCCATGGCCTTTAGGCCACGCTACGCGAACGCCTCATCGGGTGTCTACCAACTAAATAGATTACCATTAGAGCCGAAATCTTGGATAGATTATCGGCTACTTTGCGCTGCATCAAGACAGGAAATCAGCCTCAAATAAATCTGAAAAGCGCGTAGCGCTATACCTCTGGCGACTCTCTCAATAATTTGTTACAAAACTTTTAAAAATATGCTATAATATTTAAATTTTTATGCTATAATCAAAGTGTGGACAATCAAATCCACGGGAAGAGCCAGCCTAAGAGTTTTCCTAGGCCACAGGCTGGCTCTGGGTACCCCTTAAAGTAAAGGAGATAACTTAATATTAGACTTCTTGCAGAAGTCGGGAACAGGGAACAGGGAATAGGGAACAGTGGACAAGAATTGTTCGCGTAGCGTGGCCTACGGCCAGGGAAACACTATCAGAAAAATACTTTTACAAGAGGTCTAATAAACACTTTGGCAAAGGGAGCAGGGAGCAGGGTAAAGAGGCAGTATTCAGAAAATTTTATTAGTTAAATTGCCTTATAACCCTTATTCAGCAAGCTTTCTGAGTTTTTTTAACTGGAAATTTAGAGGTTGTCTGAGAAGTCTCATTTGCTACATCCAAGCCCCCTAAATCCCCCGAGCGAGCAATCCCTCGCTCGGGGGACTTTTAGAAGCAAATTGACTCTTCCCCCAAAGTTGGGGGGCTAGGGGGGCAAAATTCAGTATCAAAAAACTTTTCAGATATCCTCTTAGCATAGTAGGTACTGAAGAACCATATATTCAGATGCATTCGCGAAGCGTGACCATTCGCGTAGCGTGGCCCAAAGGCCAAGGTCAATCGCATTTAGGCTTAGTTTTTCCTTTCATCACTTAATCTTTTAGTTAACTTTACTTACTCTTCAAAATTAAATCAAACAATGTTTGATTAACTATTGATAGTAGTTTTTTATATCAAAACTGATGAAATTAACTCACATTAGTGCTTCTTTAGTATTCCTGGGAGCGATCGCCTTTGGCGCGGCTTCGCCGATCGCAGTTACTCCAGCTTATGGAGCCTCGGTATCCTTCACTCCGACTGGGTCACAATTAGACCAAGATGCCATCAATGACCTTGAAGTCAATGTTGGTGACACCATTGATTTCTCTTTCATTTTAGATACTAGCGGTCTCACCGCTAATTTACAGTCATTGGACCTTCTTTTTCAACAAGATCCTACTGAGCTTATTACTCTAGACGTATTTAGGACAGATGCAGATCGAGCTGCTTTTTCAGACTTTAGCGGGAGCCCAGTAGAAAACCCACCCTTTGGAATACCTACAGTACTTTTTCAACGTAGTGATTCAGTTGGAGTTTCTCCAAACTCTACTCTAGAAATAGTTGGGGCAACTTACGAAGTACTTCCTGGGTTTAAGAATGATGGATTGCCTGACTTAGCAGTTACTGTTACTTCTGCAATTGATGCCAATGGTATAGAGGTAAGCAGTCTTTTTAAACCAGCTAACCAAAGTCTTGATGTTCAGCCTGCCCCTGTTCCTGAAACCACATCACTGTTAGGTTTCTTAGGATTAGCTGCTGTGACTACTCTCACATCAAATCAAAGATTATGATGTGGGCTTCTCAAACTCACGAATGAGACTTGCTGCTCCTCGGCGGATGCCTCCGCTACGCGAACGATATCCTGTACCGATTTACCACAGCCATTAAGCGGCAGTCCAACCGCCAATAGTCCACGATTCAAAATGTTGATACCACTGTTCCAGTCGCGGTCAATTTTAACTTTACAACTGGAACAACAATGAATGCGAACGCTTAAAGTTTTTTCGACCCTAGAACCACAACTAAAACACTCGATACTTGTGGCACGTGGGTTAACTTCCTGAACTAACAAACCGCGTTTAACCGCCACTGCTTGCAATATTTCCAAGAATGCTCCCCAGGCCGCATCATGTATTGATTTTGCTAAATTAGTTCTAGCGAGTCCTTTGATGTTTAAATTTTCGTGAGCAATTAGGTCGTATTTACTACATAGCCAATGAGCAACCTGATAATGAAATTCCTTCCGGCAACGGGTTAAGTGAAGGTGCAACAAAGCTACTTTATGCTTTGATTTTTTCCAATTCTTAGAACCCTTGACGCGGCGCGACATTACTTTTTGAGCCTGAGCAAGTTTATCCTGAGCTTTCCTGTAAAACTGCGGAATAGGTACTGCCTCTCCGTCAGATGTGGTCAAAAATTTCTCTAGGCCAACGTCAATACCAACGGCAGACTTAACTGAATCTATGGATAGTAGTTCAGGTACAGTGTCGTCTTTCATTGAAAGACAGCAGTACCAACCATCAGCCTTCTTGACAATGGTGCATTGCTTAAGGACAAAACCCACGCCCTTCGGGCAAGCTTCGCTAACAGGCAATGGTCGATGCATTACAACAGGCATTGACCCGATTCGACTTAACTTTAAAACACCATCAACCAAGTGTGCCCCAGCCTTAGAATTATTGACCCTAGGGAATACAAACGATCTAAGTTCTCCAGCTTTTTTAAAGCGAGGTCTACCCCCACGTTTACCACTTGCGTCAGGTCTTCTCCATCTTTCCCAGGCTTTGTTTAACCTTTGCAGATTAACTTGTTGAGTCTCTGCATAAATTTTTTTATATTCAGGAAACAGTCGTTTTGTCTCCTTAAGGGCTGTTTGTTGAGTGTAGTAATTTACCTCTTCTGGAATCTCACCGATCGGCTCACTTACCAGACTACACCTATCAATCGGGGAACGAGTCCGATTGAGCCAATCAAGCCTTTGTCAAACATGCATAGTTCCAGTGGCGTCGAAGCAATTCGAGCCACCGTTCCATGGTGACAATTTGTTCAGGACTTGGCTTGATTCGGTAGCAGTAAGTGATTATCATACTAGTATTGTAGCATTTATCCTATAGTTATGAAAGGTAATTATACAAAAGAAAACAGGTCTGTTTATCGTCTTACTATTACAAGGTGTACAGTAAGACGATAAACAGACGTCAAGTTAGATCACAACAAATTTTGATGTGGCCTACGGCCTCCGCTGCGCGAACAGGCGCGCAGCAAATCTGCTCTGAAACTTGTGTTAAGTGGGAATGCAACCTGATAGAGTTGAACGGAGAAAGTGACCACCTCCATCTGCTCGTGGATCTCAATCCTAAAGTAGCTCCGGTTAAGTTAATAGCAAATATCAAAACTGTAACCAGTAGATTGATTCGTTACTGATTTTCTGAATACAAAAGGGCAGTTTTATGGCGATAAAAGGGAACAGGGAATCGGGAATCGGGAATCGGGAATCGGGAATCGGGAATCGGGAAAAAATGCTTTGTATCTCATTAATATGAAAACCAATGGTGATTGATCAAAACACCAAAAAATTTGCCCATCTCCCCATCTCCCTATTTCCCCATCTCCCCATCTCCCCATCTCCCCATCTCCCCACACTTCCCTACTCCCTACTCCCTACTCCCTACTCCCTAAAATTAATTGGATGATGCTACGGATTTAGTAGCAGCGTGAGCTTCTACCATCCGGGAAATATCAGGATTATAGAGTCGCAAATAATTCCAATAATTACCAAACACTGTTTTCACGTAACCTTTGGTTTCTCGAAAGGGGATTTTTTCAATAAAGGCGTCGGGGTCACTAAAACCGTATCTATTCACCCATTTGGATACATTACCGGGACCGGCATTGTAACTGGCAACGGCTAATAGGGAGTTATTACTATTTTGTTGGTGGGTAAAGCTTAGATACCATGTCCCCAATTTAATGTTGTCATCAGGGTTTTTAAGATTGTATTCTTTCAACTGGATTTTTTGGGCAACCCAACTACCTGTTGCTGGCATCACTTGCATTAAACCCATGGCACCAGCAACGGAACGGATTTCTGGTTCAAATCTAGACTCTTGGCGAATTAGGGCAGTTACGAGTAAGGGATTAAGCTCCCGTTGACCAGACCAGTTAACAATTGAATTTAGGAAAGGGAAGGGAAATAGAGCATGCCAGTATTTTGGGTCGTCACGCAGTGCTGCCCATTCGGCTTGTTCTTGGGGAGTCTCTCGTCGTTTTAGGCTCCAGACTTGGTTAATGCCTTTGAGATTATCCCCAATCCCTAGCCGCAATAAACCATCACTAAATTGCTCTGAGACACTGAGTTCCTTACGGTCTCCTAATTCCACTTGCCACAGAGCCCAAGCATCCTGATCTTGACCAAGCTTGTACAGTTCTTTGAGAGTAGCAGAACCGTCGGTTAGTAAAGGTCTAGCTTGGGGTCTGACCACTTTTGGCATTAAGTAGCGCACGGAGGTGAAGTCCCCTACATTCCAGCCTAAATAGTTGGCCGACCGCCATGCATAGTAGGATTCTGGATAACGAGCTAGTACATGCTCAAAGGCAGCTTTAGCATCATTAGGACGCCCCAACTTACTTGCCCATCGACCTACCCAGAAGCCAGCTTGGGCAGCGATGTCACTATCGGGATTGTTGGTGGTAATCGGTTGCGCCCATTGCCATGCTTGTTGTAGCTGGCCTTTTGCTGCTTTTTTTTGAGCCATTTGCCAACGATAATTAGCCGCAGCATCAGAACTAGCATATTGGGTCAATACCGACTTCCGAGCTTGGCCAGCAGACACTTTGCTGTTGAGCTTTTCTAGGATTTTGGCTTTGTCGAGCAAGGCTTGAGGAGCTTCATCGGGATAATTCTGGATGACTTGATCCAGATAAGCTAAGGCTTCTGGTGGCTTAGATATACTAGCAAGACGCCTTAAGGCTAATCCGGTTTCTTTGGCATTGGGATAGGCGCTGATTAACTGTTGATAAAAGATTTTGCCTTTGGTTGCTTTGGTATCTAAATGAAGCCCTCGACCTGCCCGGTAGAGATTGCGGGGAGTGCGGGGGGCTTTAGCGTAGGCTTTACCAGCTTTGCCATATTTCCAGGTTTCCCAGTAACCAGTGCCAATCATTTCCCAGTCTTCGGGGGTGAGTTGCTCAGGGTACTTGTCAACGATCCGGTCTCGGATCTCCTGCATTCCTAAGGCTTTAGGAGTGTGCTTGGCTAAGAGTAATAGTAATGGGAGTTGGTTGGGATTGGCTTTGAGGCGCTGTCGGACAATTTCTAGAGTACGGGGATGGCTGGGAAATTTTGCGATCGCATCGTCCCAGTGCTTAGGATTAGATTTGCCTAGATGATAAAGGGCTTCTGCTGCCACTGCTTGGTTGGGGTACTTTTTCAGGATAGTACCCCAGGCTGCTGTAGCCTTAGCGCTATCCCCCATGGCTTGGTAAGCTTGAGCACGTTTGAGGACAACGTGGGATGCTAAAACCGGATAATCTGACTCAAGTCCTTCGAGATGGTTTAGGGCTTGTTCTGGTTGATTTTGTTGAATTAAATCCGATGCCAACAGATAACGGGCGCGATACTGTTCCCGAGACTTCGGACCGGAGGCAAAGGCATCTAGGTTAGTTGCTCGTTGTTGAGGTGGCAGGGAAACCAGCCGTGCTACAGCGGATTTGCCTGTTGACTCCGTTAAGCCTTGGCTGGCAGTCTTGTTTTCCTCTTTTTCCTCTAGTTGATTTGCTACGGTGACACCTAAGAATACAACTCCCAGGCATACTGATACCAATAACACTATGGCTCCAGCCAATAACCGAAATTGCTGTTTACGCTCTTTTAACATAAATCCTCACCCAACAAAGTTCAGCAGTTGAAAGTCTCTTAGCATATGACCCTTCACCAGGGGAATCTGGTTTCCCTCTTGAGTTATGAACCATTATAAAAATTTCTTGGCTAAGAACCTGAAACCGTACTTAGTCAGAATTGGTCAGACTTGGTCAGATTTAACAGAGCACGAAGCCAGCAATAACTAGATAACTATGATAAGTATTATGGTAACTATATTGTTTCTCATCCTGATGAGGCACATTATTCCCACCCTTCCCGCGCCCCATCCCACATCTTTGAACAAGGATAACTTGAAATTGTGGTGATTTATGGTAAGATTGCCTATAATTTTGTTATTTAGCGAAGGGAACAGGGAGTAGGGAGTAGGGAATAGGGAGTGGCGTAGTGGAATGACCACTCTTAAAGAGTGCATTAGACAGAGGAGTCTTCATCAGTAGTTTCAAAAACAGCGGTTTTGGTGTTTGAGTTTGACTCGTGCATCTTCTGTGGTAAAACGCCAGGCGTTGCTGAATAATAGAATGGTTAAGCAAAAACTGGGATTGTATGAAACTTTAAATAATAAATAAGAAGCCTGATTGATAACTTCAACATCTCTTGAGATTTAGAGTAACACAGAGTTCGTCGATGTAGCCTAGCCAAGTAGTGTCTCAATCTCGTATTTTCACTCTCGATTCTAGTCATATAACTTTTTTTTGTTAAATGGTCAATGTCACTGATAAATATTTGATAAACAATATATTTATCAGTGACATACCAAAAGCTATGCCAGCCTTGTCTTGATGCAGTCGCTCATGGGGGAAACCACGGCAGTTGCTCATGGGGGGAACCCCCAAGACCGCACTGCCTCCCCAAGACCGCGCTGCATCGCTTTACGATTTTCCAAAGCTTTTTAAAAGTTTCAGCACTACGGTCACCAACTATAAAGTTTAAAATCCCGGGATACTTCTTGTCAGCTGCTGTCCTTTAAAGTTACCGTAGGAGAGGGTAGCCTTATTACAAAAGACTTAAAACTATTACTCATAACCTGCCGACGCTCATTGGCTACCCTCTCCAAGGTTTCGTCTCAAACCCAAATTTTGTTTTTTTTTTACAGCTGAATGCTTACAGCTAAAACCTTAAGCCAGTGCTTTGCAGCTAGACCAATGATTTGAAGCGAGCAGTTGTGGACTAGCTGCTGCATCTGGCTTACCAATTAGAGGAGTTGCACTCGGAGGGTTTGTTGTAGTCTGTAGCAACACCCCCGACTCAGGCAAACTCTTGTCAGGCTTACCTCAATCAATGTTAGGTATTGAACCATCAGACTAGACGAGGGCAAAATTCCCCTAACCGATCACCCCTGATTCACCAAGGGCTTCCATTGTTAATGATAAGTCAGTTTTAAAGGTTATGAAAACTACTTTATGCAAAAAACATTTTAAATTTATGCAAAATATACATTAAACAATTTTTTATGTAAAAAGCAATTTAATTTCATGTACCCCATACATAGTAACTCTATCTATTTAAGTTCTTGTTGTCCATGATGAAAAAATAACCAATTTTCGTAAAAGACAACTGGGTCATGACAACAATGACATCAGAGACGGCTAAAGTATCATCAGTAAATCAAAGGACTAATCAGACGGAAAAATCAGATAGCGACAATAAACCCGTCAAGCTAGGCTATATCAAGCTAATCCTCTGCGCTACAGGAATTGGCATTGCTGGCGGATTAGTAGCAACTAGCTACTATTTTGTCCTAGAACAGTGTTTGCATTTTGTTTGGCATTGGTTACCCGAATTTCTAGAACCCTATTTCCCGAGTTGGCTACCCTCTTGGAATTATGTGTGGATTGCCACTACCATTGGTGGGTTTTTCGTGGGCTTATCCCTCTACTTCTTGGGGTTACCCGGTGAAATGGCGTTGGTGATCGAAAAAGTCCACGATCCAGGTAGGATGGAGCCTCGTCAAACTCCTGGCATGATTGTGACCTCTCTAATTTCCATCACCGCTGGGGGGAGTGCAGGACCAGAAGCACCATTGGTACAGATTAATGGTAGCTTAGGTAGCTGGCTAGGAGTCAAGCTTAAACTGGCAATCAGCCATATCCGGATATTGACCTTCTGCGGGATGAGTGCTGCTCTTGGTGCCTTTTTTGGTGCGCCGATCGGGGGGGCATTGTTTGCCCTAGAAATTCCCCACCGCCGGAGTCTGGAATACTATGAAGCCATCGTACCAGCCATTGTCGCGTCAATTTTTAGCTTCTCTGTTTTCCGCTTTGGTACTGGGTTAGATGTGGGAGGAATTTACCGCTTTAACCTTTTTGATACGTTACCTGCTCTATCCTGGCTAAATTTAATTGAGGGTGCATTACTCGGGGTTGCTGGTGGATTAGCTGCTATCGTGTTTATCTATATCTTTCGCTTTACCAAGTCTTGGATTAAATCTATTGAACATCGCCATATTTTGCTAGCTACACTAGGCGGATTATCTATTGGGTTGATTGCTGTATTCTTTCCCCAAACCCTATTTTTTAGTGAGGAGCAAATTGAAACAGTGATTGAACAAGGTCCCACTTTGGGGGTAACCATGTTACTAGGGATTGCCTTGGCAAAAATGTTTGCGATCAGTTTTACCCTCCACGGTGGGTTTAGAGGCGGATTTATCTTTCCTCTATTTTTCATCGGTGCCAATCTGGGTTTAGCTATCTCCATCGCCTTACCCGGAATTCACCCCACCATTGCTATGCTTTGCCTGATGGCAGCGGTGAATGTGGCGGTCACCAAAACACCGGTCAGTAGCACGGTTATTCTTAGCGTTCTGTCTGATACATCGATTCTTCCAATTATTGCTATTGCTAGCTTTGCCAGTTTCTTGTTAACTACTAATATTTCTTTGCTGAAAACTCAGCGATCGCGTAGTCAGGAGGGTATCCCAGTAATGGCTTAAGAAGACTTAAGTCTAACTTAGTAAAGGATTGAGTCAGTCAACAAAATCAGTTTTTTTGTTGAGAAGTTAGGTGACAGCTCCTACACTGACCCGTTGGGTTCAGTGTAGACTTCCCAGGCAATCCGGCCATCGCTTAGGAGGCGCTGGGCCAATACTGCTCGGTTAAGGAAAGAGGGAAGTATTTGTTCGCG
The DNA here is from genome assembly GCF_010672065.1 of Moorena sp. SIO4A1. NCBI lineage: Bacteria > Bacillati > Cyanobacteriota > Cyanophyceae > Coleofasciculales > Coleofasciculaceae > Moorena > Moorena sp. SIO4A1. The sequence goes on from NZ_JAAHHX010000022.1 coordinate 107,124, forward strand.
TGTTATTTACGCGAACAAGGGCTCAGATTAATTCTGAATTTTTACCTTCCTTGTGTCAAACTATCAGAAGAGGCTAAGAAAGAAGAACTCAGAAGAATTGATAATAAGGTAACTTAATTGAAGAGTTAGAACAAAACCATTGTTTATCTAAGCAACTTTAACCGTCTTGAAGGTTAATTGTTGTAATTTGGTTCCTTGTTTTCGATGGTATGGTTTAGCTGCATTGAATTTTGACCGAGACTTTTTGACAACTCGTGGATTAATTCTACCCTCTCTTGCAGGGATTTGATTATCTAAAATCTCTGCAATTAGCCAGCTCATAAATAAATTTATCTCTTCTGGTACTGCCTGCTGAAACAAGGGAACAGCACGACGCATTATTCTGAGGGTTCCAGTAAATCCTAATCTTAAAGGAGAAATTTCAGCTTTTTCGGCGGCTTTAAACATTAAGCATCTAATGCAATAATGTGCTAACAACCAACCATAAATTTCTTGGATAACTTCACGGGGATTATTCGAGCGAATCAACGTTTTTCGACCGTTGAGATGAGTCTTCATTTCGTCAAGAGTATTCTCGGCTTCCCAGCGCCAGTGGTACTCTTGAGCCAGTAACAGAGCCGGAAATAGATCCACATCAACCAAATCTGTAATCAGACGATATACTTGTTCAACTCCGTTTTCTTCTATCACATATTCAATCACCCGAACCGGTTTCCGGGTAGCTCCTTTCTTCTTGGATTTTCGGTCAGGAGCAATCCATGATAGATAAGAGCCATCCGGCAAAATTTTGACGACTTCAAACTTAACATTAGCAGGAACACGACCCAAAATGTGACATTTTTGCTTAAGGGCTTCCAACACCATCCTAAATGAATGTAATCCTCTATCCCACATGACAAGCATTCCCGGTCCAACTCCACGAAGGAGTTTTCTGGCTCTGACTCTTTCTCCGATTCGATAAGGACTAATCAAGGCATCCGTAATTAAATGAGTCCCTAGCTCAACTAACAACACCAATCTGGCTTTCGGAAAAGCTGCTTTCGTTCCCTTTCTCGTTCCTGGATAGCCAAAAACTCTGCTATTAGTTTCGGTGTCGGGCACATCAAAGACAGTGCCATCAATTGCCATCAATCTTAGTCCACCTAAGAAAGCTTCCTTAGTTTTAACTGTTGCCATCGGACGTGCTACTAACTCAAATAAACGAGTCATTACCGCTGGACCAACTCGTTGGCGGGCTTCGCTAATTGATGAAGAAGTTGGAGTTTTTAGACGGACTAGCTGACGAATCCAAGTCCCATTCAGTCCCGCCATCAGATTTTTGAAGACATCGACAATCGAGTCAGTTGCCCAGAAACTCATCCCTATTAACAGGGCAACTACTACATCCGTAGGGAGGCTACGCTTTCTTTGATGTTGACTCTGGCTCTGTTCAATCGCTTGTGCTATGGGATCGTGAGGTATAATTGTACCCAAGCTTGAGACTGATTGAGAAAAGGCCAAAAACTCGATATGTTATCGGATTAGATGCCAAGATCAATATTTGGTTATCAAAACTATTGCCAGACCTGGTCTTAGATCGACTGATTACTTGGTATTTAGGGTTAACTACAAACCTGATTACATTAGAAGGTAAAACTACTTTATAAAGTAAGTATAAAAATACTAATAAAAACAAATACATGAAGATTTGTCAAGAGTTATAGTTTTGGAATAAGAACCAATTAACAGATGTTATCTCAAGATAAACAAAGCAAAGCACGTGCTGATGATTTACTCGAGTGGCTTCGTAGCTACGCAAATGAGCGCATCAATTCTCGGCTAATCGATGAACGCCGTTGCATCCCACCATATATCGTGCTCGATCTAGGAAATCGTGGACTCTTGGGGATGCAGGTTCCACCGAACTACGGTGGTATTGGTCTGAGTAATCAAGATACTTTGCGTGTAATACAGCAATTAGGGGCTATCGATCCGACTTTGGCCTCATTTGTTGGCGTTCATAATGTCCTTGGGATTCGTCCCTTGATGAACTATGCTGGTGATCAACTCAGAGATGAACTTCTTCCCCTCATTGCTACAGGTCGAGAATTAGCTGCTTTTGCCCTCACAGAACCAGGAGCAGGGTCAAACCCTCAAGCTATTTCCGCAAAAGCCACACCCGATAGTCAAGGAGGTTGGCGATTGCAAGGTACAAAAATCTGGATTGGCTCCGCAGCATGGGCAAGCGTAATCAATGTTTTTGTCCAGACCTTTGATGCTGAAGGGCAATACCTAGGAGTTAGTGGTTTTGTAGTTCGTCAAGGAACCACTGGTCTACGGCAAGGTCCCGAAGCACTGACTATGGGGTTGCGTGGTATGGTTCAAAATGCTGTTTATCTAGATAACGTTTCTATAGATTCAGAGCATTTGTTAGGTGAAATGGGCGTAGGCATGAAAGCTGCCCAAGATGCGATGATGCACGGGCGATTATGAATTACAGCAGCTAGTCTTGGGGGAATGAAACGTTGCGCTCAATTAATGCTTCGTTATGCAAAACGCCGAAATATATCAACAGGTCAATTGCTAAAAAATCCAGTAACACTGGCTAAATTGACCGATATTACAGAAGGTATTATGGCTGTTGAAAGCTTAGTAACTCGAATTGCTAAGCTACTGGATGACGGATGTGCTATTCCTGTAGAGGCTTATGCTGCCTGCAAAATAGTTGGTCCAGAGTTCTTCTGGCAAGCGGCTGATAGCCTGGTTCAGATGCTAGGAGGTCGGGGTTATATCGAAACAAATATTGCACCTCAACTTCTGCGCGATTCTAGGATTCTTCGCATTTATGAAGGACCTACTGAAACCTTGAATATGTTTATTGGCTCTAAAATCAGCAATAAAAGCGAAGAATTATACCAATTTATTTGCCAGGGTCTGGAAGCACCTCAAATTGCTGATATCTTAAAAGTAGCGGTGGAACAAATTAACGCTCGCTACACTAGTTCTAAAATTCCTTTTTCCGAGAGGAGTGTCGCTAGTCGCTGGCTCTATGCTTGTACTGGCGAAGTAGTTACTCTAGCAATCCTACTAGCTGCAGTTGAAGGTGCTTTTAAACGTTCTGGTTCGGAGCGTCTATATCGTACTGTTACTTGGGCAAAACTTAATTTTGAACAGAAACTTGAAAGAGTTTTATCTGGGACACCGGCAGAACTGGTAATGTCTAGCTCTGACACTATTACTGAGCTAATATCCGATTATTCCAACGCAATTGGCGAAATTGAACAGACTCTCCCAGGAGAAGAACGCGAATTAGATGAGATGCTGTATTGCTCGTGCTAGTTACATTTCTGTTGCAATTATTCATTACAACCCTAATGCTGTCGGTTAGCTTTAAACTTACGATAGAGGATATCCTGCGTACATTTCGCAAATCAGATTTGATAGTACGTTCGTTGTTAATCAACTTCCTGATTGTACCGATCGCGGCTTTGCTACTCACACAGGGGCTTGCTTTACCAAAAACTACAGCAGTAACTCTCTTGCTTGCATCAGCAGCGCCAGGAGCACCCTTTGCACCAAAATTAGCTGTTATTGCTGGTGGCGATCTGGCTTCTGCTATTGGCCTGACATTTACTTTATCGATCTTAGCAGTGGGCATCACACCCTTGATGGTTCGCTTAAGTTACGCTGGGGTTGAAGATACACTCATCAACACTCTGCCCATTATTTGGAGCCTGGTATTCTTTCAGTTACTTCCTTTACTTACTGGTTTTGCTATTCGCCACAAGAGTGTGCGACTTGCCAAGCGCTTACTTTCTCCAGTCAAGATGCTCTCAGATATTCTGTTTGTAGCACTCCTGCTTCTGGTTCTGTGCCAAAATTTCGACATACTCTTTAGTATTGGATGGCTGTCCTTTACCGCTATGGTACTATTTACCGTCGTGACTTTGGTCAGTGGTTGGGGACTAGGTGGTTCTCAAACTCGCACGCGGAAATCAGTGACCTTGACGACTGCCTCGCGGAACTTAGGAATTGTACTACTGATTGCAGTAGAGAATTTTCAAAAAATGGGTATAGAGGGTGCTGTCATCGCTTTCGGTATTGTTGAGCTAGGAATTACACTGCTGGTAGCGGTCTACTTTCGCTGGTTTTATTCAACCTAAGTTCGGATTAACGGGAATATGGAAGAAATTTATATCAAAATTAACGGTTGTGAATATTATGTCCAAGATTCGCGTAATGGAAACGATAGCGTAATCCTGCTACATGGATGGCCGGATGACAGTTCTTTATGGAGATTTCAGATTCCGGCTCTGATACAATCTGGATACCGTGTTATCTGTCTTGATTGGCTTGGTCATGGGCAGAGTGAAAAAACTGAAGACTTAAATAAATATACCCTCGCCTCCCTATCTGCTGATGTGATCGGATTGATGGACGCACTGAATCTGGAAAAAGCCCATTGCATTGCTCACGATTACGGTGCAGTAGTAGGTTGGGAATTAGCCACAAGGTATCCAGAACGGCTCGTGTCATATGTTGCCTTATCAGTAGGGCATCCTCTGGCATTAGTAAAAAACTTTTCCCTAGAGTCAATCCTAAAAAGCTGGTATCTAATTTTCAACCCCTTACCTGTGGCAATCCCTATATATCGTGCAATGAATGGATTGATTTTTAGGTGGGTACTGCGTGGTCACCCCGACAAAGAAAATGTAGTTGAAAAATTTTTACTTGAAAAAAAACCTTTTTATATTCAAGTCTGGGAAAAAGCTAATCCGATACTTCCATTTATTTTATCTTCACTTCGCCAACAACAATCACAGCTAACTTTAATAAAAGTTCCAACTCTTGGTATTTGGAGTTCTGGAGACAACTTTATGGCTGAGGAACAGATGAGGAAATCGAGTGCTCTAGTGCAGTCGGAGTGGAAATATATAAAAATATCTAAATGCAATCATTGGCTTCAATTGGAAAAGCCACAAGAAATTAATAAGCATTTACTTGAGTGGCTTAACCAACAGGGGGAAAAGTGTTAAACTAAGCCAGACACTCGGTTTTGCTGAACCCGGAGGTTTTCCATCTCCCTGCTGTTCCTGCTGCTTGCCTTCATTAAGCTTACTCAAACTCACTTGCAGGGTAAAGGCATCTCATTAAAGGGCTGAAACAATTGAGGTTTTCTATACTCATAGTTTTGGTGCTAAATTAACATCAATAGCTTCGTCAAGCCTGTTATAGCGTTAACTCAACCTAAAATTGACTTGCTCAATTTGGCTGCTGAAAAGCAGTTACTGAGATACTTTCAAGTTTTTGGAGAGGTCTATTGTATAGAAAAACACTGTTTACCCTAACCAGCATAGTCCTAGTCACCAGTATCCTGGGCGCTTGCACCAAGGAACCTTCCCCGCCTGAAACTAAGTCTAATCTCAGGCTGACTCCGGAAGGTTTGGGAACACTCAACAAAACCAGCAACTTTGATGCTGATACCATCAAGAGTGCTTTGCCCAGTTATACCGTAAAAAAAGAAACCACCTCTGCTGAAGGCGAAACTTACGATATTTTCAAAGCATACTGGCAAGATAGCCCGGTAGTGGAAATCGATGCCGACATCTCCCAGCAAAAAATCGGCAGGATTGAAATACTAAGCGATCGCATCCCTGGTCCAAAGGATGTGAAAGTAGGAATAGCCTACTCAGCCACTCCTGGACAAGAGAAACTAGACTGCTTGCCAGGTGAGGAAGGGTCCACTGGTAAAGTGATTTGTAGGTTTGAGGAAAATGCCTCAATCCTATACGTCTATCAACCCCTTAACTGGGAAGGACCTTATCATAAGTTACCTCCCCAAGAGGTTCTCACCAAGGCTAAGCTAGATAGTCTACTTTGGGTATCACCTTAGTGCGCAAATAGCAAATATTAATTACTAATTAGCGCTCTAATTACCGCTCTTTCAGGGCTGGGGAATTGCTCAATGGTGTTTTTGCTGAAGATTCCAACAGCAAACCATACTCAATGCCTTCCACCACAGCTTCATAGGACGCTTCGAGAATATTGCTAGAAACCCCCACAGTTGTCCAGCGTTCTTCTCCATTGCTCGATTCCACTAGCACCCTTGTCTTAGCCGATGTGCCAGCAGCACCATCTAGAATCCGCACTTTGTAGTCAGTTAGATGAAAATCAGCAATCTCTGGGTAAAACTTCACTAAGGCTTTGCGCAAGGCTGCATCAAGGGCTGACACTGGTCCATTCCCTTCTGCTACTTCCAAAATATCCTGGTTGTTAACAGATACTTTAATGGTTGCCACAGAATTACTGTAGGGTTTACGGACCCCTTGTAGCATATCGCAATGTATCTGACAGCCTTTGAGTTCAAAGGGATGTTCTCGATATCCCAAAGCATCCCGCATCAACAAATCAAAACTGGCTTCCGCTGCTTCAAATTGATACCCTTCATTTTCTAGATCTTTGAGGCGTTCCAGGATTTCGCGACAGGCGGGGTCTTTTTTATCCAAATCATGACCGAAACTACGGGCTTTTGCTAAGACATTGCTCAATCCCGACTGGTCAGAAATTACAATCCGACGCTGATTACCAATCTGTTCTGGCTGAATATGTTCATAGGTCAGAGGATTCTTTGCCACCGCTGACACATGGATGCCACCTTTGTGAGCAAAGGCTGAACGACCCACAAAGGCAGCATGGTCATTGGGAGCAAGATTGACAATCTCGCTAATTAAACGACTAGCTTGGGTCAGTCTGGCCAGCTGATTATCCTCAATACAGGAATAACCAAGCTTCAACTGTAAGTTAGGAATCACAGAACAGAGATTAGCATTACCACAACGTTCACCATAACCATTAATCGTTCCCTGAACCATACAGGCTCCCTCAGATACCGCAGCTAAGGCATTAGCAACCGCTGTATCTGAATCATTATGGGTATGGATTCCTAACATGGGTTGGAGGTTAGGCGGTTGAAGGTTAGCAGGTTGAAGGTTAGCAGGTTGAAGGTTAGCAGGTTGAAGGTTAGCAGGTTGAAGGTTAGCGGGTTGAAGGTTAGCGGGTTGAAGCTTAGCGGGTTGAAGCTTAGAACCTTGGCCTTTTGGCCACGCTTCGCGAACAACATTCAACCTTCCAACGTTCAACTCACTTTCAACATTCAACCTTCCAACGTTCAACTCTTTAGCTACATCTCTAACAATTTGACTAACTTGATCGGGTAGGGTACCACCGTTGGTGTCACACAGTACTAGCCATTCTGCACCCGCATCTTTAGCAGCTTTCAGGGTTTTGAGGGCATAGTCTCGATTGGCTTTATAGCCATCAAACCAGTGTTCTGCATCGTAAATCACCCGACGCCCTTGACTACGGAGGTATTCTATGGTATCCCGAATCATGGCTAGGTTTTCCTCTAGGCTAGTTTTCAGCCCTTCGGTGACATGAAGATCCCAGGATTTCCCAAAAATCGTCACCCAGCGCGTTCCTGCAGCTAAAATAGCTTGCAGCATCCGGTCTTCTGCAGCGATCATGTTTGGCCGTCGAGTTGAGCAAAAGGCTACTACTTCTGCTTGTTTGAGAGGTTCTTCTTTGAGCTTCCAGAAAAATTGCACATCTTTCGGATTTGCCCCTGGCCATCCTCCTTCAATGAAGGGAATACCTAACTCATCCAGTTGTCGAGCAATGCGTAACTTATCTTCTAGAGACAATGAAATTCCTTCACGCTGGGCACCATCCCGCAGCGTTGTATCGTAAATCCAGATGGGGTGAGAAGTTGTTGAAGTCATGGGCAGTTATAAAAGTTGACTTTATCGTAAAGAAATGTAAATTGTAGTTAAGGGTAAGCTTTGAGGGCCTAAAGCTTAGTCAGAGGACTAGACCTCTAGATATTTATAAACGCAGCTTATCTAGAACCATCAAACAATAAGAGCACCTTAGTGTATTGCCAGATTGGCTTTGTTCACAACACTAAACATAGCTGCATCTAATTGTATTAAAAAATAAGCTACAGATAAGGAGTAATCTTGAATAATGCCTAAAGTAACAGCACAAGGAAAAAGCTTTGAATGTGACCAGGGCAGTAATCTGCGCAAGGTGTTACTAGACCATGGGGTTGCCCTATACAACGGCAACGCTAAACTAATTAACTGTAGAGGATTAGGTAGCTGTGGTACCTGTGCGGTTGAGATAGACGGGGAAGTATCCGAGCCAAATTGGAAGGATAAAGCTAGGCGATCGCTTCCGCCCCATTCTCCGACGGCAAATCGCCGCTTAGCCTGTCAGACAAAGGTTTTAGGTGATGTTTGTCTTACCAAATATGATGGCTTTTGGGGGCAAGGAGATAAAACTGTCTGGACCCCAGAATCATGAAGTTGTCGATGGTGACTGGAACCTCGGCTGTAGTTAAAACCTAGGGCGTGTCGTCAGTTAAGCCAAACAACAGCAGCAGCGAGATCAATTGTGCCTAAGACATTTCTAGCAGTTTGATCGTACCGGTTGCCATGGCACGGTATTGCTTGATTTTAGGGAATAAATTCTTAAAAAGATGTTGCGCTTTGTAAAGCTGTTTATCGTACTTTCGTTGCACTCTACGGTTAGATTTTGGAGGAATTATAGCCTCACATGCCATAGATTTAAAGCGAGCCAAGACTCGCTCATCGGCCAGGGCAAGAAGTGAATGTAAACTTACAAGAAGTGAATGTAAACTTATGTGTAATTAGGTAATTGTTTTAATTTAGGACTGCTATAGTTATCAGTGAAAGCGTCAGAAAAACTGAGCAAAAATGTGAGATAGAGCAAGGATTAGGATCATACTAATCCTTGATGAACAGCGCTATTGCATAGTTATATTAATGTATTAAGAAGAATCCTTATTGATTATGGCGTTTCCCCTGCTCTAGTTATGTAACTAGGTCTTGCTTTTTGTCCAAAGTCCAATTAGATAGAAGATATGTCTAAATGACTCAAATAACTTCTAGTGGTTACTCTCCAAGTACTTTATCTGAACTCCCAGTTATCCGAACATTTCAGATGGATGGGAGTGGTATTGGCACCATACCCAATTCAGTAAATCTCTTCCGAGGCGATGTTAACCTTCCCTTGGAATTAATATCCCTTCCGGGTAGAGGCGATTTGGATGTTAAGGTCGCCATCATGTACCAGAGTAACATTCAAAATCTGGTGGATACCTGGAATTTGGAAGCACCGACAGGAATTCTGGGGTTGGGTTGGAATATGCCCTATGAAATGATCGCCATTGATAATAAAAGCACGGGTTCTACCTACGATGACCAATATTACCTCGTTTCCGGGGGAGGGGCTAATCGGCTACATCAAGACGGCGTAACTAAGGATGGTGCATGGAATTTTGAGACGGAAGACTATAAACCTTGGGATATTCGCTATTACCCAAACGAAGAAAAATGGGTGATTATCAAGGAAAATGGGGTAAAGCAGACTTATGGAGGGAATACAAGCCAACCAGCAGACAAAAATCCCTATATTCAATGGGGCGTGAAATGGGGTGGTAGGAATGGTAACTGGATTGGTAGCACTACGAATACATCAGGACAGGAACCTTTTGTACTAGCTTGGAATTTAGCAGAAATTCAAAATACTTGGGGCGAAAAGGTTACTTTTAGCTATGAAGTTGATTTAAAAGAAATTGGTATCGGTGGTTATAAATATACCCAAGCTACTTACTTAAAACAAATTACTGCTTTAGATGGGCGTACTGTTAATTTTGTCTACCAACCTAAACAGTATGATGACCAAATAAGAGAGTATCAGATTCCCCATGAAGATAGCGGACAATCAAACCGTCATGCTTATCAGGATCGGTATGAAACTAAGTTTATCGACTCCATTGAGGTGAGACAAGAGGAATCAGCATCGCTGTTATTTTCTGTTCAGTTTGATTATGAGTTGGAGAATGTTTCCTTAACTTATTTTAAGAATAATGCGGATTTCTCTAAGCGTTATCTAACAGGAATAACTCAGAAAAATGCAGAGGGAGAGTCTTTACCTGGTTATAAGTTTGAGTATTACACGAATCCAGAGGATATAAATGAGAATGTCCATCGTGGTGCATTAAAAAACATTACTTATCCTACAGGTAGTATTGCTAATTTCAATTACGACAAAAAGAATCTAATTGGAACTTCTCATAATATACCCATCTCTGGCAACGGTATTCCTCGTGTTTGGTTTGGTGGTGATTATGTTGTAGTTGCTTATTATGATGATAGTGGGAGAAATTTAGATGTCAAAGTATATAGCTGGAATGGTAACTGGATAGAGGATGATAAAAGTATCTCTAGTCAGCTAGATATTGAGAGTTTGCAGGTAGTAACTCAGAGTAATTTATTTGCGCTGAGTTTCAAGTCAAATTCTCAAATGAATGTGTATCTATTCCATCAGGAAAAGGGGCGTTTTGGTAAATGGTACTTACCCGATAGTTACTCTTTAGATTTACCTTCAAGTGATTCCTTAACACACCTTACTGCTGGTAGTAGTTTTGTTGTTGCTGCTGTGTCTGGTGCAGATGCTAATTTATGGGTTTGGAATCAGCCGAATCAGATATGGAGTCCTCCCCGTCCCCGTATACATATAAGTAAAGGTAATTATGCTTTAGCTGCTTTCGGTAATTATTTTACTATTGGTATCTATGATCCTGTTTCTAAAAGCTGTGAACTGGTGTTATATTACCAAGATGAAATTTACGGAAGATGGGATCAAAAAGAAATTGCTACGATCAGTCCAGTTGAAAAAGATGCACAAGGTAATCCCTTGCTTAATTGGAGTTTGGGTAATGACTCGGCTACAGCAACTTTTGTTAAAAGTATCGGCACCAATATTGAGTATGAAGTAGCCATCTATCAATGGGATGCTCAGTTTGAAGTCAATCCTCAACCTTTCAGCAAATCCTACAGCGTACCTCAAGATACAAAAGAACCCTTTGGTTATTCCATAACTACAGGCAGCTTAGTTGCAAATGTTGGTAATCTCTGGCGATATAATGGCAGTGACTGGATAGATAGTAATCTGAATGTTTCTAGTGGAAATGAAGCAACAAAGTTGGCTTATGGTTCTGATTTAGCGATCGCCTCAAGTTCAGATTCCAGTGATATAAAAGCTTACAATCCTTATCAAGATCAATGGGAAACCCCTGACTTAGAGGGGTCTTTGTCAACAACTACGCCCAATTGGATAACTAGACTTTACCAGACTGTTTGTAAATGGCTAAATTCTTTACTAGACAATATTTTTAGAGGTTATATCCCAACTAAAGATTTCAATCTAGATGGAATTATTAATGATTATCAACCCACTGTCAGTGGTAACTTTATCACTATTGGGGACGCAATTTTTTACAGAGATAATCAAGGAGGATTTAACAAAGATCCACACTCAATTCCACCGGAGATTAAGCCTGATAGCATAATTAACCGCGCTCCTTTTTATATTGCTTGCGAGACGAATGATGGACAGACTCAGATATTTTTGTTAAAAAATGGCAAGGTTGTTAATCCTCAATCTCTCTCAGAAAGGATTTATGTTGATAACGAAAGCAGTAAAGGCAAATCGGGAACTAATTTAGCTGGATTGAATGCTTTTGTTACTTACAAAGGGGACAATTTTGATCAAGCTTCTGAATTGAATCTCTATTATGTTTTTAATGAATCAATTCAAGGCAATGTTACTGATTTACCTGTAGTAAAAGTTACTATTAATGACGGTTATCAAGAAAGTCAGACTAGCTATGATTACGATACAGGTAATATAGTTATTAGTGCTCAAGGAATTGTTACTCAATATCCTCATGTTACGGTGATACAAGGCAGTGACAATTCACAATTAACTCCTTTTGGGAAGACTGAACATCTTTTCTTTAATGGACTTTCAGTAGAAGGTTTAGGGTTTAAGGACTTTCAAGGAAACCCTCCCTCTTACTACAGCTTCTTGCATGGTTCTCTGTATCAACAGAAAGCCTATAACTCAACAGATGATAAGTTACCTCGCCAAACTGTAACTGTGGAATATAACATAGTAACCCAAAGACAGAAATTAGGAGAGTCAAGGCCGGTTGATTTATACGGGTTTTATATTCAACAGAAACGCGAGGAAAGTATTCTCTATGACCAAGAAATTAGCACCACAGACTCAAATGGTAATGCATCAGATGTGGGAGTTAAACGAGCGGTTGAATATGAATATGACTCGGCAATGGGATTGCTAAAAACACAGACAACTTACAATTACAATAGTTTGGGTGAAAAGGAAACACTGACACAAACTTCTGTTTATGGTTGGGAAAAGTATGAGGAATTGAGACAACAAAATATCCTCACTCCTGTTGTCCAAACTGTTAGTAAAAATAATGATAAAACCACAGCGATCGCAGTTTCAACTTGGAAAGATTGGGGAGGAGGTAAATGGGGGCTATACCGAACCTATCAAGGACTTAATGAAGATGCTGTTTTTGACCAATGGGATAATTTAAGTGAACCAAATAAAACAGATTGGTTGAAGGTTTCAGAAGTAATTTATCGTACCTCAAATGGAGTAGCGCAAGATTTGATTGATGTCAATGGGGTTCACACTTCAACTCTATTAGATAACCAGCAATTTTATCCTGTTGCTCAATTTACTAATGCTACGATTGAAGAGGTAACTTATACAGGGTTTGAAGCTTACGAGAATCTCAGTGATTGGAGTATAAATCAAGGTAATATAACTGCTTTGATTGTCACCGGAGATGCTCATACAGGTGTTTCTAGTTTGCGACTTCACCCTAATTTTACTCTCAAAAAACAAGCATATCTAACCCTGAATAATACTGCTCAAACCTATATTATTTATGCTTGGATTAAAACAGAAACAGCGTTTGAAACAGATGGGGGTAAAGCCCAAGTTCAACTACAATTTTACAACGGTGATAACCCTGTAGGGCAACCTATTACTGTGCCCATTGAATCAACTGATAGCGTATGGCAATATTGGCATCATGTAATTGATACAAATAAAATTCAAGGAACACAGTTAGGACTAGAAATATCTAATCAAAAAACATCTAAATCTTTTTTAATCGATGATATTTGCTTTGTTCCTTTGATGGGTGGTTTCCAAGGGAATGTCTATGACACTAAATACAAAATCATGACAGCTAAACTTGGCAATCATGCCGACACTCTGCGCTATGTCTATGACAACTATCAGCGAATGATAGCTACTATTGGCCCAGATGAAAATGTCCGTACTTTAACAGTACCCTATTATTCCCGACAAGGGAATGACGCATTCACTGGGACAGATCCTAACAGTAGCTTGCGGATTGCTGCCAGAAATGGGGGGATTTACGATAACTTCCATGATGGACAATGGCAGGATATATGGGATGGAGATGCCAATGCGTGGAAGGTGGAAAATGAGGCTTTGGTTCACGTTGGTACGCAAACAGACCAGATAACTCTCAAAAACTCCGATGCTTACTCTAATTATGGGGTGCGAGTGCAAGTAACTCCGCCAGAAACAGTGAATCAGCCCCTTGGTATCTCCATTGGCTCACATCTGACCGTTCAATGGTCGTCCTCGGATGGGTGGCAGGTAAACGGTGATAAGATTCCATCGGCTATGAAACCTGCGGGAGATTGGGTTCTTGTTGCTATAGAGAGTGCTGTTCTTTTCTATGTTGATGGGCAACAACTATTTGCTGGCATCCTAGACCAGACGGTTTCTGGGGCGTTGAGCTTGTTCTGTGGAGATCGGGTTTCTTATCAAGATGTTGTCGTCTTCCAAGATCCGATGACCTCTATTGACTATCTCGATGGCAATGGTCGCAAGAAGCAAACCCAATTGCTAGAAGGAGTAAATTGTCTGGTTAACCAAGCTATCTATGACGAACTTGGACGTGCAGCAGTGCAGACAAAAACGGCTCAATATGAGAATACTTTGTTTGCTTTTCAGAGTAATTTTGTCACTACATTTGATTGGGAAACTGGAGTAATGGAAGGGGATGTTGCCCAGTATTACTCAGCTACAGGGGGCGGTTTCTCCGATGATGGGGGCTATCCTTATTCTCGTAAGTTGTTTGAGAACTCTCCGTTATCGCGGGTGATGGAAAGGGGTAAACCAGGGAAGGATTTTGCGATCGCAAATACAGACAATCCTGCTCTGAATCATACTTTGAGGTATGGTTATGGGATTAACGGGGAAGGGGATGTTTTTGGCGAGTTCAAGTTTCCTGGTAACGAATATCTGATCAAGACTATTACCGATCCCAATGGGGTCAAGACTTATACCCTCAAAGATCAAGCAGGCCAAATACTTGCCAAGAAAACGCTGATTGAACCGGAAACAAATGAATATATCACCCTTGCCTATGAATATGATGATGCTGGAAGGCTAGTTACCACTAAACCCCCCAACTATTACCAGCCCCCTGATGGCTCGCAACCGGAACAATGGGTATCCACCAATCAGTATGATTTCTTAGGTCGGTTGACGCAAAGTTATAATCCTGATAATAAGTCCTCACAATACATCTATGACCGAGGGGGCAAACCTCGTTTCATGCAGGATGCTAATGGAGCAGCAGCACAATCACCCTATATTCTTTATACTAAGTACGATCGCCTGAGCCGACCTGTGGAAAAGGGGTATCTAGAATATACTTGGGATGAAGCTGACCTTCAGGAGAAAGCCGAAACTCCTGATTGGCCATCAACTCCCCCTACTTGGCGAAAAAAGTATTTCTATGATGGAGATGGGGTTTCTCCTTATGCCATCGGTGCGTTAACTAAAATCTTAACCAATAATAGTGATGACGGTAAGCCAGATGTGGAGGAGACGTTTACCTATGATGTATATGGGGATGTTCTCAGCAAAACCCTCAAAGTCAATGCTTATGGGGATGAAACCTATATTACCCATTATGAATACGATAACCTGGGCAATGTCATTAAGATAACTTATCCCAATGGGACAGAAACAAGCAGTGAAAGCCCCACAGAAATCTTTTACACCTATGACCATCTCGGTTATCTCAAGGGCATTGGCACATCTCCCGATCAGCCAGAAACATTGGCAGCTTATCACTATAACGCTAATGGCAGCTTGAAAGCAGAGTTGTTGCACAATGGCAATTCTGGTCAAATCAAACGGTATTACCAGTATAATTCGCCGGGATGGGTGACTCAAATTGCTGACGATTTCTTTAACGAAACCCTTGAATATACGCCCCAAGAAAGTGACGATAACGGCTATTACAATGGCGAAATTAGTCAAATTGAACAGGCTTTCGCTTGGGAAAATGCTCCCGAAGCCTATAATTATCGGTTTGAGTACGATAATATCGACCAGTTAAAGGTTGCCCAGAATAACCAGATCGAAACGGGTAATCTCGGTGTTGGTCAACCTGTCACTTATGATCCTAATGGGAATTTCTTGGATGTTAAACGGGGTAGCGATGAGGCGCAATTCTCCTACCTTCCAGGTACGAATCAGGTCAAAAATACTGGTGGGAACGAGGATGATTTCCACTATGATGACAACGGCAATATTACTACTGCCATTAAAGGGGCTGGCGGCTTAAATAAGCCACTCTCTAAGCTTACCTATGACCCCATGACTCAACTGACCAGATCAATTGCGGTAGATGATGAAACTGTCAGTCTGGTTACCTATGCTTATGGTGGTAAGAATCAACGGGTTTTGAAACAATCTTGGCGTGGGAATTCCCCTAATACTGCCAAACTGTATATCCGGGGTATGAACTCCTATCCGTTGCTGGAGAAGATTAGGGATGTAAACAATGGGGAGTCTGAAGTTCTCTATATCTATGGACCTGGTGGTTTGCTGGCGATGGTGAAAAACCAGAAACTCTACTATGTCTTGAAGGATCACGAGGGTTCTAGTCGAGTCGTTATTGATGTTTCCGGTGATCAGCATCCAGTTGCTGCTTCCTATGACTATATGCCGTTTGGCAATCTACTGCGAACAACAGGGGATGGGCAAATTCTCAGTTATCGGTATACCGGACAGGAATACGAGCCAGAAACTGGCTTATATAATTATCGCGCACGCTTGTACGACAGCACGTTGGGGCGTTTCTATACCATTGACCCCGCAGGAGAGTTTTTCAGTCCCTATCTCTATGCAGGAAACGATCCTCTATCACATACTGATCCAACAGGAGAATCCGTTTTCAGTTTTCTAGGTGATATCACCAAATCTGTGTATCATGTTTGGTCAAAAATCAACCCTGTCGGTCATTTCGCTATAAAATTCCTGGCACCTGACCTGGATAAGTCTTTATCAACAGGAAATTTTGGTTCGTTTACAAGCTTTTTCTCAGGCTTAGGTAAGGAGGCGGTCAACTTAGGCGTTGATGCTTATAACTTTGCCAATATAATTTCTTCACCTTACAGTATGGCTTATGCCGCATACAGGATGTCTCAAGGGAAATCTGTAGGGATTCCACATCCATTCAAGATTAACAAGGATGAGCAATTTGGTGCAGGTATCGCAGAAGTAGGCTCCCTACTTATACCAGTAGGAGGAGAGGAAGAAGCAGCAGAGAGAGTTGCTGTTGGCCTGGAAGAAAGAGCTACTGCTACTGCTGAAGAAAAAGGTGCCGCAACCTTAGAAGAACGAGGTGCTGCTACCATTGCCGAAGATAACACAACCAAATGTTTTGTGGCAGGTACTGAGGTAGCGGTTGAAGATGGTTTTATAGCGATTGAAAAAATCGAGAAAGGTGATTTAGTCTGGGCTTTCAATGAAGACACGGGTGAAGTAGGATTGTATCCCGTTTTGGAAGCATTTGAGCGGACATCAAGATATATTGTTCTGCTTACCTTTGGAGAGGAGGAAATTATAACAACCCCAGAGCATCCTTTCTGGGTAAATGGAAAAGGTTGGACTCCTGCGGAAGGTCTAAAAAAAGGCGATATTTTGCTCAATAAAGCTGGGCGTAAATTAAGTCTAGACAGGATTGAAATGAAGTTAGAGCGATCGCAAGTCTTTAATTTTGAAGTAGGCGGGGCGCATACTTATTATGTAACCCAGAAACGGATTTTGGTTCATAATCCTCCATGTGGGAGGATTATAGCAAATAGACTAACAAGGCAGGCGATAAACTCTGATATTGCAAGGGAATTCCGAATGCCACCTGGAAGTCCCTCACGCGCACTTTACAACGCGAATAGAGGTTTAGCGTCTCCTTTCGATTCCCTCCCTGCTAAATTAGCCCATGAAGAATTAAGGCGTATGGGTTCTGCTGCTGATAGCACAGATCCTCAAATTCTTCGGGATTTTGTTTTTAGGGAAAAGAATCAGTTTATTCAAAACAGGCATAGGATGACATTACCGACAAGAACACTAACCTATCTTCCCGATTCTATCAGAAATCCGCTTGCCGTCTTCCACGCATGGTGGTGAAGAGGAGGGTAAATGGGAAGATTTCCTATCCGTGGACATGGATTGAACTATCAAATAAACACTGAAATAAAACAAAGGAGAATCTAAAATTATGAAAACTCACAATCAAAACCATTCGATCCGACCCCCATAACAGGAAATATCAAACCCTGATTTATTGTCCTATGGACATGGATCGAACTATCAAATAAACACTGAAATCAAACAAAGGAGAAACTTAAATCATGACAGTACCAATTGGAACGATTATGGCATATGCAGGAAAAACTGACGGAACTGCTGCAGGACAATTACAACGTCAAGGATGGCTTATCTGCGATGGGAACCAGTATCTACAGAGCAACTATCCGGAGCTAAACGGCGTAATTGGAAGTTATTATGGAGTAGCTTCAAATGCTCAATTTTTCAGGGTACCCGATTTGCGAGGTCGCTTTGTCCGAGGCGTAGATGGTACGGCAGGACGAGATCCAGATACTCATGAGCGCACTGCTTCTGGTAGAGGTGGAAATGAGGGTAATAATGTTGGTTCTGTGCAGGAGGATGAATTTAAAGCTCACAATCACAAATTCAAGAACACAACAGGCAACGGTAATCAAGACAAAAAAGATGCTAACACAACAGGCGATATCCAGAAAAGTGGGGATATAACTGCTAGCATGATGGAGGCAGGTGGAAAAGAAACCCGCCCCAAGAACATCTACGTCAATTGGATCATCAAGGCGAAGGATGTGTAGCTGATTCTTAAATTGGGAAATAGGGCGATCGCTTGTAGTGAATTGAGGGGCGATCGCTATTTTATTGAGGGCGGCGTTTGTGGTAAATTATGCACCTCAAGCCATACATACACGGTAATATTAACCTCAAGACAAAAATTTCCTGTGGTATTTCTAGACTTCCATCCCTTCCCCAATTTGGCGGTATGGGAGATCACTATTATAATTATAGATGCAGTAGATAAAGGCGATGGAATTTTATGAGTGTCGCAGAAATCAAAGAAGCAGTAATGAAACTCTCTACGGGAGAATTAACAGATCTGGTTAAATGGCTTGATGAATTCTATGAATCTCTATGGGATAAGCAAATTGAGGAAGACTTTGAATCTGGCAAGCTAGATCATCTAATTAAACAAGCAAGGCAAGAATTCAGAGAGGGAAAGTGCCAGGAAATTTAAAGCATTTCACTACTTCACAGTTTTGGGAGTACTACCGTCAGTTGCCACAGGAAATTCAAGAATTAGCAGATAAGAACTATGAATTGCTTAAGCAAGATCCCAAACATCCATCTTTGAAATTAAAAAAGATCAAAAGTTTGTGGTCGGTAAGAGTAGGTAGAAATTATAGAGCTTTAGGTTCTGATGAACCAGAGGGAGTTCTATGGTTCTGGATCGGCCCACACAGCAAGTACGATGATATCTTAAAGCAAATCTAGCTTTTGTAGTGCGATGGTTGTAGTGAATGAAAGATGCGATCGCGTTTTGGAGAATGCGTTCGCGTAGCGGCTCGTACCGAGCATCGCTTTTCTGGTGAGCATGACTGGAACTGAATCCAGCAACAGTTAAAATCTAAGAAACAGGAGTAGGACTTACGCATTTGCCCCCTAAATCCCCCAATTCTGGGGGACTTTGACATCATTACCCCCCAAAATTGGGGGGCTAGGGGGGCGCTTATCAACTTAACCGCGTAAGTCCTGAGGAGCTCATAAATGGTTGCTGTTAATCAAATTAGACAAACGTTAACCCTGGCGGAATTTTTAGAACTTCCTGAAACCAAACCTGCTAGTGAATATGTCAATGGACAAATTCAACAAAAATCTATGCCTCAAGGAAAGCACAGCATCCTTCAACGGGAATTGAGTTTTGCTTTAACACTCGCCTTAAAGCCAGAGCGAACTGCCCAGGCATTCCCCGAACTGCGGTGTACCTTTGGTGGGCGATCAATTGTCCCAGACGTTGCCGTCTTTCGTACAGAACGGATTCCTCGTGATCATGATGGCCAAGTGGCTAATTCCTTCAATCTACATCCAGATTGGACCATCGAGATCTTATCCCCCAAGCAGAGCCAAACCAAAGTCATTCGCAACATTCTCCATTGTCTCGACAATGGTACTAACATGGGGTGGTTATTGGATCCGGAAGAGTCCTTGATATTTGTCTATAGTGCCGATAAATCCGTGCAACTGTTTGAGAACTTAGAGGTGGTGTTGCCGGTGCCAGAGTTTGCCGAAGCAGTGCAGCTTAAGGTGGGTGAGATATTTGATTGGTTGAAAGAGTAAACGGATCTTGTAGGATGCGTTCGCGTAGCGGCTCGTACCGAGCATCGCTTTTCTGGTGGGGATTACTGGAACTGAATCCAGCAACAGTAAAAATCTTAAGCATTCAGCTATCAGCTATCAGCTAATGCGCTACGCGAACGCTACGGCAACAGCTATCAGCCAAAGGCCTGTGGCCACGCTACGGGAACAGTTTATGTCCATAGCACACGCTACAGCAACAGCTTTTGAATAAAATAAGCTGTTCGCGAAGCGTGAGCCTTCGGCTCACGGCTGACGGCTGACCGCTGAATGCTTACTTAAAATCTAACAAACAGGAGGTCATAAATGGTTGCTGTTAATCAAATTAGACAAACGTTGACCCTGGCGGAATTTTTAGAAATTCCTGAAACGAAACCTGCTAGTGAATATGTCAATGGAGAAATTCAACAAAAACCTATGCCTCAAGGAGAACATAGTACCTTACAAATTCGTCTTGGTACAGCGATAAATGACGTTGTTTTATCGAAAAAAATCGCCCATGCTTTCCCTGAATTAAGATGTACTTTTGGGGGACGTTCTATTGTTCCAGATATTACAGTATTTAGTTGGGATCGTATTCCGAAAACAGAAAAAGGAAGAATTGCCAAGAAATTTGAGCTTTATCATGATTGGGTAATCGAAATTCTTTCTCCTGAACAATCTGCGAATAAAGTGATAAAAAAAATTCTGTTTTGTCTGAACCAAGGAACAGAATTAGGCTGGTTAATTGATCCTGAAGATGAATCAGTGATGATCTTTAAACCGAATCAATTGCCAGAAATCAAATCATATCAAGAAATTTTACCTGTACTAGATAGTCTTAAAGATTGGCAATTATCCGTTGCCGAAATGTTTAGTTGGTTAAGTGTTAACTAATTTTTGGTTGGCTTTTATTTTTTCCATTTATCGGCCATAAGTCATGGATTGAGAGTAATCACAATGACTAATGACCAATGACCAATTACCCAAGCTTGAAAAGAGCAATGCTACCGGAATGGATATGATATCCCAGTTGAGCAATTATCCCTGTGGCTCGATGCCTGCTGCTCTTAGCTGCGCTGCCAATTTCTCGGCTCGCTGCCGTTCCTGTTCAGCTCGTTGCCGTTCCTGCTCAGCTCGCTGCCGTTCCTGTTGAGCTCGTTGCTGTTCCTCGATCACCAACTCCGAACCCCACAGCAACAGTTCTCCTGGCTGATCCCACCAACGTAACCAGTAACCAGTTCCGTTTTCCTTAGTTCCTTGCCAGATACCCAGAAATAAGCTGATTTCATCAATCCAGTAACGGTTATTACCATCGGGTGGTTGGAGTTGATAACGTCCTGAATCATCTAACCGATAGACTTCTATTACTCCAGTGTCTGGCTCAAAAATGACATAGTTGGGAACCTGTAACACTTGCTCGTAGTAAAACCACTTGCCCGGAGGATAGGTTGGCTTGTTGGAATACTCCCCACCTTCAGTATCACAGAGAAATTCCATGACAATAGCAGGAATATCCCCTTGAAGTGTTGGGGTATAACTGCGTTTCACTTCTTCTCTGGGCACCCGAATCGATGGCACATATCCCCAATCTGGGGCTTTTACCGCGATTTTGCCATTCAAAGTGGCACAGATGCCATAATTGGTAGTAGTCAGGGCATTAGCTGGTAGTTTGCCAGCAATTTCCAAACTTTGTGTCAGAGCAGCAGCCAGGGATGGTTGATTGATATTATCCACTGGTTCGTCATCTAGAACGAAATCATCAGGTAACTTTTCCCAGGTAACTTCGTAAGTAGCTGTGCTAGCTATCATAATTCGTTCCTCTCCGAGCCTGCTCTTATCATGATAGTCAGGCAATTCTAGAGAATCATGGGTGATGGTTTGGCCATTGGCATTTTCTGCACTAGCACTTTTGCGATCGCTAGCTAGAATTTGCCAGTATTGAGTGTTTCGGCTCTCCCCATCTCCCCAAAGCGCCCCCATTCACAATTTAAATGGCTAACAGTTTACTTGACTCGACCCCGGAATCGGATAAACCCATAGGAATTCGGTGGCTCTCCTGGTGCAGTAGCTTGGGGCACATCTCCGACTTCGACAACCACTACTCCATTTTGGTTGATCGCTACATTACATCCTGCGGGCACTGAGGTTCCCGGTGAGTAATAGCGACCGCGATCGCTATCGGGGATATTAGTCAGATAGATGTTCGGCTCAGCTAAACCACTGGTGGCTAAGGGATTGGTACTCTCGAACAAGGCAATCCCGACATCACTAGCTGGGAAACCAGCCGCTTGGTTGAAGGCGTCGGCAATAAAGCTAGTTTCTGCCGGAACTCGGTCACAGATACGCAGGCTCTTGGCGTAATTGCTGCCATTGGAAAGGAAGTACACAGTATGGTAGTGATAAATAAGTAGTGATACAACATTGCATTTACCTTAAATAAGGCATTTTTAATGGAAAAATATAGCAATTTGAATATCAGGTTATTAGTAATAATTATCTAAACTCTAATAAATACTGGGTGCATCTCAGTGTCTTGATGCAGTCGCTCATGGGGGAAACCACGGCAATAGCGAGTGGGGGAGACCCCCAAGACCGCGCTGCCTCCCCAAGACCGCTTAGGTGCGCTTGACCCGTAATTAAATTCGCCACGGGTCGCACCTCTGCATCGCTTTTGCAATTAGGCAAAAATTCGGGCGAAAATTCCCGCGCCCGGGCCCCACACTTCCCATCTTTTTTACAAATATGAGATGCACCATAAATACTAGCAGAAGCTTGTTTACCCGCAGACTAGCTACTTTGTATAGACAAGTGTGATCTGTTTTTTCAGTGCATCAAAAGTTGGACTGATTGCTGCCTGTGATCAGAACTTGCTTTTGCAACGTAGGAAAGACAACAAAAAGCTCAACTCGAACACCAACGAGCTGAACAACTCCCAGAACGGTTACGACAGCTGGGCATTAATCCCGATCAAATTTAATACCGAGTTGCATTCAAACAGAGTAGATTGGTTGGATAGGGAGATAGGGAGATAGGGAGATAGGGAGATAGGGAGATTGGCGGAAGAGAAAGTTGTACGTTTGACCGCAACTTGGTATAATATAGGGTGTTGCTAACGCGCAAAAATTCTTCTCGTTATCTGTTGTCAGCTTGGGTTAATGTTAAATGCAGCCTTACTGTTGACTTCTGACTGGAAGAATGACTTTCTCATCCTTAACTGTTTCCCTCAAACCCGAAATCACCCTCACCTCTGTTGACAGCAATATTCTGCTCCAATCTTCAAGCCGTAAGCTGACATTTCATCAACCGGAACCGGGATTAAAAACTGCTCTAGATGCTCTCAAACAGGGAACCCACACCGCCGGGCAACTTCAAACCTTAGTCCTAGAAACCGACGGCACACAAGTCCGGGAAAAGTTCGATGCTTACCTGAATCGTCTGATCGAACTGGGCTGGATCTGTCACGCCATCCCCCCCTCATCCCCTGAGCTTTCTCCCCTTGCGATCGCTATCCCCATGGTAGGGGATTATTACTTCGATTGTCCTGAGATTGATTGGGATGCGTTCGCATTTACCCTGTCTCGCTTCGCCTATCTCCATCAAGTCGAAGGGGAAATGGTATTAGAGTCTCCCCTTACCAAAGGTAAGATTAAATTTTCAGACTGGCGGGGTCCTGGGTTAGTGAGTCAGTTATCTCAACCCCAAACCGCTGCCAGCTTGAGTCAGGAAATTCCGGGAATTACTGAAGAGATTGCCCAACAGTTTCTCAGTTTACTGTTTGCGGCCCAGATGTTGTCTGCATCCTTTGCTAGTCCTCTTGAAGAAGATGAAGAGGTTGAGAGCGAAGAAGCAACTCCACCCTTAGTGTTTTGGGAATTTCACGATTTACTGTTCCATTCCCGCAGTCGCCTCGGTAGACATAATAATCCCTTGGGTGGCATATTTCCCTATGTCGGTAAAATTGACCCCTTGCCTGGGGTGAAGCCATTGATGACCGATGTGGTGATTCCCTTGGCAAAACCCAACTTAGAGGAACTCAATCAAAGCGATATGCCCTTGAGTCAGGCACTGGAAACTCGCCGTTCGATCCGGCGATATGACGAAACCCCGATCACCCTTGAACAATTGGGGCAGTTTCTCTATCGTTGCGCCAGGGTGAAAAAACTCTTCGATACAGAACGGGGAGAGGTCAGTAACCGTCCCTATCCTGGTGGGGGTGCGATTTATGAATTGGAAATTTATCCCGTGGTTAACTCTTGTCAAGGATTAGAACAGGGACTCTATCACTATCACCCCTTAGACCATGTGTTGTGTCAAGTCTCAGCATGGACCGCAGAAACGGAAGCATTAGTTCAGGATGTTTGGTTTGCCAGCGCTCAACATGATCAGCCCCAGGTTGTATTCGTGATTACCGCCCGGTTTGGACGAATGTTTTGGAAATATCAATCCATGGCCTATGCAGCGATTTTAAAACACGTTGGAGTTATGTATCAAACCTTCTATCTGGTTGCCACCAGTATGAATTTAGCCCCCTGCGGTATCGGAGCAGGTAATTCTGATCTATTTCAAAAAGCCACTGGAATTGACTACTATGAAGAGTCTTCTGTCGGGGAATTTATGTTAGCTTCTGTTCCAGTCAAACCTTAATAACTATAGCATTTCGATTTGAGCTGAACCGAGGGAATAGCTTGTAGGGTGGGCAAAAACAGTTTGGTTTTTTTGAGTATTCTAGATTATAGAACTTTGCCCACCCTACTATAGCCCTGGACTATTGGGAATAGCTTGTAGGGTGGGCAAAAACAGTTTGGTTTTTTTGAGTATTCTAGATTATAGAACTTTGCCCACCCTACTATAGCCCTGGACTATAGCATTTCGATTTGAGCTGAACCGAGGGAATAGCTTGTAGGGTGGGCAAAAACAGTTTGGTTTTTTTGAGTATTCTAGATTATAGAACTTTGCCCACCCTACTATAGCCCTGGACTATTGGGAATAGCTTGTAGGGTGGGCAAAAACAGTTTGGTTTTTTTGAGTATTCTAGATTATAGAACTTTGCCCACCCTACTATAGCCCTGGACTATAGCATTTCGATTTGAGGTATGAACATACTTTCTTAGGGAAAGGCAAGAGGCAAGAGGTAAGAGGCAAGAGGCAAGAGGTCATCAAGAAGCTTTTAGGGTGGTCAAAAACAGTTTGGTTTTTTTGAGTATTCCAGATTCTAGCGTTTCTCGCAGTTATGAGGTACAGTTTTATTTGAGGCTGATTCCTTTAAAACCCTCTTGAATATTGCCTTTTGCCCTCAACATTCAGCAGTCAGCGGTCAGCAGTCAGCGGTCAGCTATAATGCCTAATGCTTAAAATAAACATCGAACAGGATAATTTAATATTTCGAGATTTGACAGAATTGAAAGTTTGGGGATTTGCCCATCTAAGCATATGCTGATAGCTGATAGCTTACCTTTTGCCTTTTGCCTTTTGCCTTTTGCCTTTTGCCTTTTGCCTTTTGCCTTTTGCCTTTTGCCTTAAAAAGATAAAAGATAAGATTTGTCCTCAAACGTCGCTAAAAATTGCTATATATAACTCTGCCCATTCTACTTTAATTGATATTTTTTTTACACGCAAGTGCCTAAATATTAAGTTTTGTGGCTATATCAGTCTTCTATACCACTGGACATAGTATGTTAACCAATGGCTTAACAATCCAAAATTAGTTTGGGATTCAATGTCTGAAATTGCTAAAATCCCAGGAATACAGGGACTTTGGGAAAAAACCAAAGGGGACTCCCAAGTTGTTGTTGCAGTTCTAGATGGGGTTGTTGACCAGGCTCATCCTTGTTTTGATGGGGCTAGGCTAAAGCGGTTGCCAACGTTAGTTCAGGGAGAGGCACACCCGAGGGGGAGGATGTCGAGCCATGGGACTCATGTTGCCAGTCTGATTTTGGGTCAGCATGGTTCTCCTGTGCAGGGGATTGCCCCGAACTGCCAGGGGTTAGTCATACCTGTGTTCGCCGATGAAGGTCGCCGCCTCTCCCAACTGGATTTGTCTCGTGCCATTGAACAGGCCGTTAATGCCGGAGCGCATATTATCAATATCAGCGGCGGACAACTGACTGACTATGGTGAAGCAGAGGACTGGCTCCAACAGGCTGTCGGTCTGTGCCGAGACAATAATGTATTAATTGTGGCGGCTGCGGGCAATGACGGGTGTGAGTGTTTACACGTTCCCGCTGCCCTTCCGGCTGTCCTAGCAGTTGGAGCCACGGATGGCCAGGGACAACCCCTAGAACTGAGTAATTGGGGTCAAACCTATCAAAACCAAGGGATTCTGGCTCCGGGAGAGAATATTCTAGGAGCTAAACCCGGAGGTGGTACAGTCAGACTCAGTGGCACCAGCTTTGCCACCCCCATTGTCAGTGGAGTTGCGGCACTTTTGCTCAGTCTGCAACGGCAACGGGGTGAAGAACCTGACCCCCAAAAAGTTCGTACTGCCTTGCTAAAAACAGCCCTACCCTGTAACCTACCGGAAAACGATCAGCGTCCTCGTTGTTTGGTGGGTGAGGTTAATATTGCTGGGGCGTTTACTGATTTAACAGGAGAAACCATGTCTGAATCTGAAGAACTCTCAACCGTTGAAGCATCGGGCTGTGGCTGTGACGGAACGCCAGAAACTAGCCCCCAACTGGCACTCAGTGCTGAGGTGACTTCAGCCGTTGATCCCACAGAAGCTCAACCTGCCGTTGCGGCCTCCTCAACTGAGACAGCGGTAGCCCCTGCACAACCCACTGATGTTGCTGTTATTGCTTCTGAACCTCAATCTACACAAGCCCCGGTCACCGCGACCTCTGTATCAACTTCATCTGTATCCACATCAAATCACCAGATCTCTGCAATGTCCAACACTACTGCAAATGCAATTACCCCCAGCCAGCCCGTTCAAGCCAGTGGTGGCGATATAATTTATGTGATCGGAACCCTGGGTTACGACTTTGGAACCGAAGCACGGCGCGACTCCTTCAAACAGTTGATGCCACCTTATGAGATTGAAGGCACTCAGGTGCCAGCAAATCCCTATGATGCCCGTCAGATGGTGGACTATCTGGAGGCAAATCTGTCGGAAGCCAAGTCCTTAATTTGGACGCTGAATATGGAGTTGACTCCAATTTACGCCCTCGAACCTTCGGGGTCCTTTGCCAGAGATGTCTATGCTGCATTTCAGGAATTGCTCTCTGGGGAAGTACAAGCAGAAGATTCTGAGGAATACATTGAACGGGTAAGTATCCCTGGACGGTTAACGGGAAGAACCGTAAAACTGTTCTCTGGGCAAGTTGTTCCAGTGGTTGAACCGGTAAGTCCTCGTGGCATCTACGGTTGGAGGGTGAATACGCTGGTTTCTTCTGCTTTGGAAGCGGTACGGGGTCAGCAGGCAGAGGCAGATGATGAGCAAATGCGGAAAAGCCTCAGCAGTTTTCTCAACCGGGTTTACTATGATCTGCGTAACTTAGGACAAACTTCTCAAGACCGGGCGCTGAATTTTGCGGCAACAAACGCTTTCCAAGCAGCTCAAACTTTCTCTGAAGCAGTAGCAGCTGGAATGGAATTAGATAGTATTGTAGTGCAGCGCAGTCCTTTCTGTCGGATGGATAGTGATTGTTGGGATGTGCAGTTGAAATTCTTTGACCCAGAAAACAACCGTCGAGCTAAGAAAGTCTTCCGCTTTACCATTGATGTTAGTGATTTAATTCCTGTGACTTTAGGCGAAGTTCGCTCTTGGTCTTCTCCTTATTAAGGACCTATGAAATCGAGATAAGGAAATCAAACAATTTCCTTATCTATATTGGAGGGAATCGGGAATCGGGAATCGGGAATAGGCAATAGGCAATAGGCAATAGGCAATAGGCAATAGGCAATAGGGAATAGGGAGCAGGGGGTAATAATTGACGAAAACAGTATTATAAAAATACTAATCCTGGGCTGAAATCTTGCACCAGTACAAAAAAAACTTAATAACGGAAGCGATAACAATCAATTTCAGTACTGAAAGCGATGCAGTCGGTAAAACGGGGTTTCTCCCACTCGCCCTTTGCATCAAGAGAGAGTAAAATCTTAATCACTGTTCCCTGTTCCCCGTTCCCTGTTCCCTACTTTTACAGGTAAATTTTAAACTTGGTGCAAGATCGGAGTTCAAAACTGATCCGTTTCCCGTGGTCCGGTGGCACCCCCTTGATTAAGGAATAAGTTACCGGTTGCATCGTTTTGATAGATACAGCGGATTTCTGGTGAACCTTCAAGGACACCAGTGAAACCAAAAGTATTCATCCGATTTTTGCATTCCCGGACCTGTTCCGATGAGATCAGCCTCCTCTGTTCCAAAATTGACCAGTTATTCCGACGTAAAACACACCCAGGTCGCATCTTGGGCTGGGTCACATACACATTAAAGGGATTGAGAGTCACGAAAACTTGCATATCCGTCACCATCGCACTGGCACCATACTGAATACAAAGCTCTGGGTTTGGTGCGCTGCGGTCAATCACTTCACGGGAGGCAACGTTTTCTGGGTTGAGAGTGGCACCAGAGCTAAAAGCAATACCAACTCCAAGTCCCAAGACAAAAACCCCACCAAGAATCGCTAAGGTTGTGTAATTAAGTTCAGGTATCCCATTAGAACTGTTGGATTCACGTTTCATTTGACTCAATTAACGTAATTAACGTTTAGAATTTTCTGGGTCAAGATTTCCTGGGAGTAGTTGCTACTTGCCCCCTTCTTTCAGTATGCCAGGTACGCCAAGATTAATCCGGAGATGGGGAGCTGGGGAGCTAGCTGGGGAGCTGGGGAGATGGGGAGATGGGAAGATGGGGAGATGGGGAGATGGGGAGCTGGGGAGCTGGAGCTGGGGAGATGGGGAGCTGGGGAGTTGGGGAGCTGGGGAGATGGGGAGTTGGGGAGTTGGGGAGCTGGGAAACATGTTTGAGGTATAGTAAATTCTTGTCTTACCCCGACTCCCGATTCCCGATTCCCGACTCCCGATTCCCGACTGCCGACTCCCGATCACCAATTGCTGCTTTCAACAATACATCTGCTCCAAATCGCACAGCATCGGTACAAGGTAGGCCAGTCTCTGTTTGTACCTGTTCAATGGCCGACCGGGCAGCTTGATCATCCAAGTGGCCAGTATTAAGTGCGATCGCAATCACCTTTACCTGACCAAATGCCCCACCAGCACTAGCAACGGTCTCGTAAAGCTCAATCACTTTGGGTAATGGGGGAATCGGCACATGGTCATGATTACGAACAGACTCCTGTCCGGCTCGATGGACCAATAGTAATCCCGTGGGCTGAGTTCCTCGAATTAGCGGTAGAGTAGCTGTGGAACCAGGATGCAAAAGGGAACCCTGCCCTTCTACGATCAATAAGTCGTGGTCATTACCATAGCGCAGTACCATTTGTTCCACAGCACCAGCCGCAAAGTCTACCCGAATCCCATCCAAGGGAATGCCATCCCCAGAAATCATAATTCCAGCTTGACCAGTGGCTAGAAACTTCGATGATATGCCCTGACGTTGGGCGCACAAATATAACTCCAGAGCTGCTGACATTTTGCCCACTACCATATCTGTACCTACTGTCAAGATGCGCTGACAAGGTAGCGATCGCGCTTGAGCACTTGCTATTCCTAATCCCTTCGGTTCCCGACGAATATCCCAAATTACCTGACCGTCTTGCAGTAATTGCTGTAACTCTGGGTCAGATGCCATGGGAGTATGCAAACCATTGATAATCGATAACCCTGCTCCTACCCCTACTTTGACCTCCTGCCTCGAAGGCTCTGGTAATGCTCCCCCAGAGGGCGCAATACCAATGGCTAGGATATCCGGTTGATAAGCCAGGGCAGCAGACACGGAATCTACAATCGGGACATTAACCTTAATTCCAGTTAATTTAGACAAAGACTGCCCAGCACACTGCTGGTCGATCACCACCACAATCTCAGTTGGGCAATAGCGTAACAGAGTCAGTCCGGTTTTGCCTTTTGAACCAAGAATCCCTTCATGGAGTAGAATCGCAATACGCCGATTAGTGGTTAAATTCACGGCGTTTCACCCCCAGTCCTGGTAAATTATTCGGTATCAAATGCCCATTTTGTAGGGTTGCCCCTGTGAAGGGGTCATCTACTAGGTTTAAGTGGCTGTCTAAATCAAGATAATCTGCCAGTGGTGAGAGATGAGAAGCTGCTGTATTCGCCAGAGTACTGTCAGAATAGCAACCAAACATCACCTGCAACCCACAAGCTTTTGCGGTATGCACCATCCGTATTGCCTCAGTTAAACCACCAGATTTCATTAGTTTAATGTTAATACCATGGACACAGTTTGCCAACGGCGGAATATCTTGGCTAGTCTTGCAACTTTCATCCACAAAAATTGGTAAAGGGGATTGCTTATACAACTCGGGTAAATCAACCTCTTTTCCGGGAGCGAGGGGTTGTTCCACATGCCTCACCCCCTGACTCGCCAGCCAGTTACACATCTCTACCCCTTCCTCCAAACTCCAACCCCCATTGGCATCTACACTCAACTCGGCTTCTGGTGCCTCATCTCGGATAGCCAGAATCATCTGTTGATCAGCAGCAATCCCCTCAGGTGAACCTAATTTAATTTTCAGTACATGAGCACCAGTAATGGGAATCCATTCCTGCACCCGTTGCCTGGCCTTTTCTGGGTCACTAATGCCTACCGTAGCGGAAATTGGTACAATTCGGCGGCGGTTCAATCCCCACAGCCGCCAGAGGGGCAATCCCACCCGCTTCCCTAGCCAGTCATGTATTGCCAAATCAATGGACGCCCAAGCCGCTGATGGCACCTGTACCTCCTCCAAAACCCGTTCAATTTGTTGGTGTTCCCAAGGACTAAATACCTCCAGCATCGGGATAACCACCTCTAGGGCTTCCAGCAGAATCTCAGTAGTTTGCTTATGGGGGGTGGGGGTTAGGAAACTTTCTGTGCCTGGATCTGACGAGCTATTGCTGAGGCTAGTTGCCTTTCCTAGGGAAAAGGGAGACCCTTCGCCCCACGCTTCAATACCCTCTTGTTCGATCCTGACCCAGACATTGGTGGTTTCAGAAGTGGTGCCACGACTGATGGT
Source organism: Moorena sp. SIO4A1 (assembly GCF_010672065.1). Classification (NCBI taxonomy): domain Bacteria; kingdom Bacillati; phylum Cyanobacteriota; class Cyanophyceae; order Coleofasciculales; family Coleofasciculaceae; genus Moorena; species Moorena sp. SIO4A1. The sequence continues at coordinate 137,942 of NZ_JAAHHX010000022.1, forward strand.
TAAAGGGAACTGCTTATGTACCGTGAACGTTTCAACGCCAATACGCATTGTTTATTTAGTATATGGTTATTTAGTTTAAGGTTAAAGGTTAGTTGGTTGAAGGTTAGTTGGTTGTTCGCCTTTGGGGTTCGGTGAAGGGTAGCTTGAAGGTTATTTGGTTAAAGGTTGAAGGTTGTTTAGTTGTTCGCGTAGCGTGGCCAAAGGCCAAGGTTGTTCGCCTTTGGGGTTCGGTGAAGGGTAGCTTGAAGGTTATACTCTACTAGGACGATGGTCAATAATAGGTTTGCCAGATCATACTCGCCTACAAGGTGTAACCTCTAACCTACATACAACCTGTAACCCAATTTGTAACCTACAACCTACAATCTGTAACCTGTAACCTACCACCTGTAACCTTCAACCTCTAACCTGTAACCTTCAACCTCTAACCCAACCTGTAACCTGTAACCTGTAACCTTCAACCTCTAACCTGTAACCTGTAACCTGTAACCTTCAACCTTCAACCTGTAACCTTCAACCTTCACCCTTAATACTGTAACTTATCCTTTTGTAATTATTCAGTAATTTAATGATTTCAATACAGCCATGGAAAACCATGAAATCAAAGTTGGTTTTTGACAATAAATGGTGTCGAGTCAGGCAAGATGAAGTAGAATTACCAAGTGGTGAAATTGTTGATGACTACTTCATCAATGTTAGACCGGATATTGTGCTGATACTGGCAATTACTTGCGATCGCAATGTTGTTTTTGTCCGTCAATATCGCCATGGAGTGGGAGAAATTTTATTGGAACTCCCTGGGGGTGGTTTCAACTCAACAGTAGAAGATAGTCTGAAGGCAGCTGCTAGGGAATTAGAAGAAGAGACTGGTTATGTCTCTGAGCATATGTTTTCCCTAGCAACCTTATATGATAATCCGGTAAAAGATACCAATACAATTCATTTAATTATGGCGGAAGATGCTCAGCCATCGGGTATCCAAAATCTAGATATTACGGAAGAGGTGGAAATTGTTTTGGTACCTATAGACGAGGTTATGAAAAAAATTGAACAAGGAGAAATTTGTGTTTCAGGAACAATTGCTGCTTTGTTTTTAGGCTTGAAGTTTTTGTCTTAAATTAGTAAGGATTAAGCTGTCAGCTGTCAGCCGTCAGCTGTCAGCCGTCAGCTTAAAATATAGCAATCCGTGTAGGAATTGTGATAATTTTTGATCTGAAGTTCCCTACTCCCTTTGTTCTATAGCGTTTCTCATAGCTATCAAGTACACAGGATTTTTGGCCTCTTGCCTTTTACCTCTTGCCTCTTGCCTCTTGCCTGCTCCCTGCTCCCTACTCCCTATTCCCTACTCCCTACTCCCTTTACTATATGTCTAACTCTACCTTGCATGTTGTTGCCCGTCTTGTAGCTCTGCCAGATAAAGTTGAGGAACTCAAAGCTGTCCTGAGCGCATTGATTGAACCCACAAGAGCAGAAGAAGGTTGTTTGAAGTACGAATTACTTCAAAATCAGACAAAACCAACAGATTTTACCTTTGTGGAAGAGTGGGCAACACCAGAAGCACTAGATGCTCATCTGGTCACTGAGCATCTCCAAGCTGCCATCAAGCAACTTGATGGCTTAGTGGCTGATACACCAGATATCCGCCGCTACACCAAAATCCTCTGATATAGCGCTGCGCCCAGGGAATCGGGAATCGGAACCCACCCCTAACCCCTCCCAGGAGGGGAACGGGAATCGGGAATCGGGAAGAGTAGTTTTACTTTGACCCGGTAGGTGGAACGGGCATCTTGCCCGTTTCATTTCCGGACGCCTACTCCCTATGCCCTTGGGTGCAGCGCTATGGCATCACGAATCACCCAAACCCCTAAGAGTCTTCAGAGTCTTCTTCCATCGGCTTTCCTAAATCAAAAATAATTATAAATTCAGCATCGGGCATCAGTCGTTTCAGAGCCTGCAAGTGGCCTTGGGCATCCGATCGGTTGCGAAACCGAGCCACAATCACTCGTTGCATTTTTGGCAATAGCCGAACTATCACCCACGGATGAAGGCGTTCAGAATAGGACATAATTGATGTATCTGGGCGACCGAAGAAGGCGCTCAAGGAAGTGGAGGCTCCGTAACCTTCCTATAAGCTAGGGTTCAAGCAAAGTTCCTACCCGAAGGGGTACTACGAGATGGATATTCCGGCATTAGCTAGAATAATCCCGAATCGTTTTATCTCACAGCTAGAGGGTAATGCG
>NZ_JAAHHX010000220.1:0-2947 GCF_010672065.1 Moorena sp. SIO4A1
TTCTGCCTCTGGTTCTTCAATGGATGTCATAACGCCCTTGCCAAAGCCTTTTGCCATGATTAGTGACCTGGAAATGGGAATTGTTCTTCCCTATTATGGTAGCTTCGTCAGTTGTGCAACACAGCCTTGATTGTCGGAAAGTTTTATTCCACTCTTTGTTTCTTTTGTCAAGTACAATTTATACCAAGTTCAATGCGATTACCCTGGTCAGGATGGAAGCTATCCCCTGACAATAAATCAATCACTTTCACAGACAATAAAAAAATAGGAAAGCTCAAACTTAAGGGTAAATGGGACTTGTGGCGCTTTGATAAGAAGCAAATTAAGCGGGTTCGGATAGTCCGTCGGGCTGACGGTTACTACGTCCAGTTTTGCGTGTCTGTTGACATCAAAGAGGAATTAGAACCAACTGGTACAGCTGTCGGCTTAGATGTTGGACTAAAAGATTTCTATACTGATTCTACTGGTCATGCCGAACCTAATCCTCGCTTTTACAGAAGGGGAGAAAAACGTCTAAAGTTCTACCAACGTCGGGTTTCTCGGAAAAAGAAAGGCTCATCCAACCGCAAGAAAGCCGTTAATAAGCTAGGCAGGACACACCTCAAAATAAGTAGGCAACGTGAAGAACATGCGAAGAGACTCGCACGTTGCGTAATCCGGTCTAACGATCTGGTCGCCTATGTTCGCGAAGCGTGCCGTAAGGCAAGATTTGAGAGTTCGCAATTTGGTAAAAAACCACTGTCTTGCTAAGTCCATTAATGATGCAGGTTGGTATCAATTTAGAAAGTGGATGGAGTACTTTGGTACTAAATTCGGCAAGGTAACTATTGCAGTTAATCCTGCCTTAACCAGCCAAAACTGCTCCAATTGTGGGGAAGTCGTTAAAAAGTCACTGTCAACTCGAACCCATACCTGCAAGTGTGGGTGTCAGTTAGATAGAGATCACAATGCCGCAGTCAACATCTTGAAAAGGTGCGGCTCGTTCCTAGGAAGAGCCTCCTGAAACAGGAGGGGTAAAACTAGGGGGATTCGCGGGGATATTCCCAAAATCCTAACTACTTGTTGGATGGTGGTGCAAACCCACCCCTTTAGGAGATAAGTGACTCCCTATCTGGCCACACCGAGCAAGGGGCAACTTGCAGAGTGACGCTGGCACCAGGGCGGAATCAGAGGTGAAGCAGATTATCCACACTGCCGCTAACGGGGAGACGACACGGGTAGATTAACGAAAGTCCTAGAAAAATGTCTTAAAATGAAGCCGCAATCTGTTAATATGCGAGACTTTATTCTTTCATTCTCACAACGTTCCCTTTTTGACAGTTGTAATCTCTGAGAAGAGAATAGGCAAATTGGACTGCCCTAAATCGTCATAACAATCCAACAAGTGGAACGAGTAAAAACGACAGCAACAATGGGTCTGAAGAGTAGTCGAACTTTAGTAGGTTATGCCAAACTTAATCCCCACTGTCGGGTAGGATGTGCTCAAAACTGGGCACGGGTATCCAGAATACATGAACTAATGGAGAGTATGGGTAGACGCATGTCAGATAGATATAGCGACCTCTGGAAAGGGCAAAAGTGGAAGAAACTCCGCCAAAACCTCTTCCGCCTACAGAAGCGAGTGTATAAAGCGGTTCGAGATGGTGACTTGAAGAAGGCGCGGTCTTTACAGAAACTGATTCTGAAATCCCGTTCAGCACAGCTTTTGGCCGTTCGTCAAGTAACACAACTGAATAGAGGGAAAAAGACGGCTGGAGTTGATGGCATGTCAAGCCTCACCTACAGACAGCGTGTTGAATTGGTAGAAACATTGAACGACTCTGCTTCGGACTGGAAGCATAACCGACTCCGTGAAATCCCTATCCCTAAAAAGAATGGGAAAGTAAGGATGTTGAAAATACCAACCATCGCCGATAGAGCATGGCAATGTCTTATTAAGTTCGCTTTAGAACCAGCCCATGAGGCCACATTCAGCGCCGATAGCTATGGATTCAGAACAGGTAGATGCGCACAAGATGTGCAAAAACGTCTGTTCCTCCACCTAAAATCGGACAAAAACGGCATCAACAAAAGGGTCATCGAACTAGACATCAAAAAATGCTTTGACCGTATCTCACACACCGCCATAATGGATAGGTTAATTGCACCAGTAAGTTTAAAGACTGGGATATTCCGCTGTCTTAAAGCAGGAGTTGACCTGGAATTTCCTGAGCAAGGAACCCCCCAAGGTGGAGTAGTAAGTCCCTTACTAGCCAATATCGCACTTGACGGAATAGAGAACATTCACACCAGCCTAAGATATGCTGACGATATGGTGTTCATTCTAAAACCAAAAGATAACCCCAAGAAGATACTAGACAAAGTCAAAAACTTCTTAGCAGAGCGTGGGATGGAAATTAGTGAAGAAAAGACCAAACTAACCAAAACGACAGACGGCTTCAACTTTCTGGGGTGGAACTTCCGCGTCCATAAAAACGGAAAGTTCCGGTCAATTCCCTCAGAGGAAAACCACCGAAATATCCGAAAGAAGATTAAAGCCGTAGTTAACAACTCGAATTATGGTGCTGAAGTAAAAGCCAAAAAGTTAGCCCCAATTGTGCGTGGCTGGAGAAACTACCACAGCAGCTGTGATATGAGCAGTTCCCGAGATTCCCTCTGGTTCATGAATAAAACCGCCAACCGTAAATTCCGAAAGGAAAAGAAGGTAAACCGGTACAAAGCAAACGAACTATGTAAAAAGGGATTCCCTAAGGTAGGCTACAAACAAAACCAGCACGTCAACGTAAAGGGGACTAAGTCACCTTATGACGGTGACCTAGTCTACTGGAGTAACCGGAATTCAAGGTTATACTCCGATGCTACCTCTACAGCCTTAAAAAAGCAAAACCAATCCTGTGGATTCTGTGGGCTGAGATTCTTAGAAGACGAATATGTACACCTCCATCAT
>NZ_JAAHHX010000221.1:0-2944 GCF_010672065.1 Moorena sp. SIO4A1
AATGTTAACCACCACTCCTGGCAATGAAGCCGCAGTATTGGTAGCAACGGGTAATGGGCCAGAAGGAGTGGCGAAAGCAGTACAGTTTTTAGTGCAATCCCAAGACCGTCAAATTGGTACCAGTCAAGTGATCTTAGTCGAAAAGCTGGAGGAAGTGCCAACCCCTGCACCCCGTGATTGGCCAGACTATTTACCTCTAGAACCCACATTCAAGCTCAGCGACCTCAAAACTCCCTACAATCAACCGATTGAGGATATCACAGTCAGGGGTTCCGATTCTCCACCCATTACGATTGACTTCCGGGCATTGCCCGATGATCAGTTTGAGGGGAATAACTATATGAACCTAATTTATAGCTATAGCCCTCAAATTAATCCCAAAACCTCAGTAGTGGAAGTCAAGCTAGATGGCATTGCCCTGATCGGCAAAAAGCTAAAGTCCATCGATGGTGGCACTAGAGAGTCCCTGAGGGTTGCCCTGCCTACTGACAAAATCAACCCCTATTCTAAAATCGAGGTGGATTTTCGTCTTGATGCTCGGGAACGCCGCTCCTGTAGCAAAGTAACTGACCAACAGCTTTGGGGTACGTTGCACAGTGATACAAATTTTGAACTCCAGCGCACCAGTGTTGCCAAAGTACCAGATTTGGGGTTGCTGAAAACTGGTTTCCCCTTTGCTGCTCCTCAGGATTTATCCAATACCGTTATTGTGCTACCAAAAGACCCCTCAACCAGTGTACTGATGACATTACTAAAGTTCACTAACAGACTGGGACGGTTAAGCAAAGCAGAATCAATCCAGCTATCAGTTTACACCAAAGACTCTTTACCGACTGAGGAACGCAGTGACCATCATCTGGTCGGAATTGGTACTCAAAATAAATTTCCGTTTCCCGAAATTTTCTCCTCTGGTGACTTGAAATTAAAAGATTTCTTGACACGGCAGCGCAGTGATAGTCAGATTCAAACCTGGTCTGATCATGATGGGGTGATCAAAGAAATTATCTCGCCATGGAATAAAGAACGGGTGCTGCTTGCTCTAATTGCTCAAACTGACAAAGGTTTAGATAAAGTCCAAGATTTCTTAAGCCAAGACCCACTATTCTCTCAAATCAAGGGAGACACGGTACTAATTAGTGCTAACTCGGAAAATCCCGATATTTATGACCAAAATTCTTATAATATGGATTTTTTCCAGCAAGAGCGAAAGCGTCAAATGGAAAAACCTGAGTTGACTCAGCAAATTTTTAACTTCATAATAAGAAGTTGGTTGATGTTAGCTCCAGCTATTATAGCTGCTACCCTGATTAGTTACGGCGTTATTCAGTTTTATCTACAAAAAATGGCTAGGGATAGAAATTAATGACTATTCCATTTTTAAAGATTAGGTCAAAACCGGGTCAAAGAGGCTTGGTGACGACACCCCAACAGCGAGAGAAACTAACAGTCTGGGTAGTGGAAGACTTCCCCTATATATTTGGCGAGATTTTACAGTGGCTAAGTCGCCGTCAATTGCTGTTGCTAATTGTATCTTTACTATTACTATTCATTCCTCTAATTACTGCTCGCCCACCAATTTGGCAACAAGGGTTGCTTGGTTTAATTTTGTTACTGGTGGGACGGGTGATTATTCAGATGGAGGAAGATAAACCCAATCGTAAAACCAGTGAATATCTCCACTTATTGTTGGTTTTACTTAGCGTTTTCACTACCCTACGCTATTTTTATTACCGCACTCGATATACCCTTAATTTTGAAGGGTGGCTGAATATCGTTTTTTGCTTCCTGTTGTATGGAGCAGAATTGTATGCGATCGCTACCTTATTTTTGGCTTACTTTCAAACTATAAAAATTAAAGAACGTAAAGCAGTAAGTTTAGAAACTATTCCCCAAGAGGAGTGGTTTAGCGTTGATATTTACATTCCTACCTATAACGAAGATATCGAAATTGTCCGCAAAACAACCTTAGCGGCTGTAGCCATTGACTATCCGGCTGATAAAAAATCAGTTTATGTCCTTGATGATGGCAGAAAGTATCCAGAGCGTAGGGAAAAGTTGCGCCAAATGTGTGAGGATATAGGCTGCGAACTCCTAACTCGGGATAACAATGACCATGCTAAAGCTGGCAATATCAATACGGCTTTTCACAATACCAAAGGAGATTTAGTCCTTATTCTGGATTGTGACCACATTCCCGCTAAAAGCTTATTGAAGGAAACTGTTGGCTTCTTTTTTAACCCTAAGGTTTCCTTTGTCCAGACACCCCACTGGTTCTACAACCCAGACCCCTTTGAGCGTAATCTGCTCACAGAAGGCAGAATACCTGTGGGTAATGAACTGTTTTATAAGGTGCTGCAAAAGGGCAATGATTTCTGGAATGCGGCTTTCTTTTGTGGGTCTGCGGCGGTGATTCGGAAAACCCACGTCATGGAAATCGGAGGTATTGCCACCGAAACCGTTACCGAAGACTGCCATACTGCCTTCCGTCTGCACTCAAAGGGTTACGAGTCGGTCTACTACGACAAGATTATGGTGGCAGGTTTAGCGCCAGAGAAATTTTCGGCCTATATCGGTCAACAGGTACGTTGGGCAAGGGGAATGGCTCAGATTCTGCGCCTGGAAAATCCCTTATTCAACCGGAAGGTGAATTTGAGCCTGGCGCAACGGTTGTGCTACATGAGTGCCACATCCCACTTTTTCTTCGGCTTCCCCCGATTGATGTATGCGATCGCACCCACTCTATTCTTATTATTTGGCATCAATTCGGTGAAAGGTCTGGGTTTTGAAACCTTGTGCTATGCTCTGCCTCACGTTATCTTATCGATGCAGACCAACCACATTCCCTACAAGCACGTCCGTTTCTCCTTCTGGAACGAGATTTTTGAATTTGCCCTGTCATTCCAGGCGGGAATTGTTACCCTCTTAGCTCTGATTAATCCTAAGT
>NZ_JAAHHX010000222.1:0-2919 GCF_010672065.1 Moorena sp. SIO4A1
AGCCGTTACCCAAATAGTAGTTTCTACTGGCGCATTTGTCGTTTGGGTATTTGCTCTGGGAGAACCATTTTCCTCCTTGGCATTTTACCGTCCAGTCTATGGTTCCCTATTGCTGATTCTTTATAGTATTATTATCCCTTTGTTTAATCCTTATGAATTAAATTCGTGAGCCATTTAGTCAATTATAGTATAAATGTATGAGTTATCTGGTATTGAATTCAAGGAATTACTAGAAGCTATTATTAATGCTTATCCAAGAGCAATTAACCTTGAGATTGCGGTCAGGGTTGAGTTGGAAAAAAATCTTAAAGATATTGCAGGAGGGGAAAATAATTCTGACATTGCCTTTAACCTAATTCGGGATGCAGAAGCAAAGGGATATATAGAAAAACTAATCGATGGGCTTTATAATCAAAACTCTGGAAATTCTCAACTATCTAGCATTTATAATAAACTAAAACTGAAGTTTGCTAATCCGAGTAATAATCAAAATAATCAAAATAATCCAAACAATAAAAAAAAAGTTGAAGAAATACAACCAACTACTTATCAATCAACTCAACGACCAAAACCAGAAATATATCAACACTTAAACGATCTTCTTGAAAAGAAGAAATGGGTAGAATCCAATGAAGAAACATTTGCTATTATGAATAAAATTATTGGTAGAAATACAAGATTATCTTGGAAAACAAAAAATATTAAAGAATGTCCCTGTCATGTCTTATGTCACATCGATAAACTCTGGCGACAATACAGCAATAACTGTTTTGGTTTTACTGTCCAGAAAAAGATTTGGGAAGAAAAATGCACTACTAAAAATGATCGTGAAAAAGAGTTTGGTCGCCATGTAGGCTGGTATGATGACTGGAGGAAAGAATGGCTATCCCGTTCAAACCAAATATTTACAGAAAATCTTGAAAAAAACCTTGATAATAAAGAAAAATATCAAGGAATTCTTCCAACACTGACTTCAAAGAATTACCCTCTGGAGGATAATGCTAGTCTTATCCCATACCTTGTCAACAAACTTAAATCCTGTAACTGTGATTCATGTGATTGAATCAATAGTATTTACAATACTTAACGATCGGCATAGTTAATACTGTTTATAACCTTGAGGAGTTCGCTAATGAATGACATCTTTCTAGGACGAGATGAACAACAGGAACGTTTCCGAAATGTCTTAAACTCTTTGGTTCCTACAGCCTCCACGTCGGAAGAAGATCCAAAAATTTTTCTACTTCATGGTTTTGGTGGCATGGGGAAAACGACCCTGTTGCAACGACTGTACAACATCAGTCGAGAGGGAGAGTTTCAAAATTGCTTTAATACTTTATACCTAGATTGGGAGAAAGAAAGAGAACACTATATTGGTCTTCAAGTAGACCATGATGCTATTCAACCAGTTACTATACTGGAGGCGATTTATCAGAAATTACTTAAGCAGGAAGAATGGAAAGGCTACTTTGAAGAGTACAGTGACAATCAGAGTCTCTTGAAAACAGCTATAGAAAAAATTAAACAAGCGGAGGAAGAACAGGAAAGAATAAATCAACCAGTGCTACCTGACTTGACAACAGACGAATCAGAAGTTTACAAAAATTCAGACGAATGGTTAGCCGAAGCTTTGGGGGCAGGAATTGCGGAGATAGCTGCTAAAAAGCCATTTATAATTTTTTTTGACACTTACGAACTGGTTGATCGAATCCAGTGTGATTCTGTTTTGCGCAAGGTGATGACACACGGTGGCGGTCAGGTTGTGTGGGTAATTGCTGGACGGTCAAATTTAGCAGATAATATCTGGAGAAACGAAGCAGCCAAAGAAGCCCTAACTGCAGCCTTGGCAGATAACTATCCCGATATTGTGGCAGTAGCTATCAGGGCTTTAGGGGGTTTAAATGCCCTGGAAGTACCGCAACTTATTCGTTTCCTCAATTTGAATCAATCAAAAGATCGATACGTGCGTGAAGCGGCTGCTCGTGAGCTAGGTTATATCGATGACAATAAGATAGATATAGCCAAGGTCTTAGAGGCAGTTGAACCTTTAATTGACGCAATGCGTAATGACTACATGAAGCAAGTTCGTGAGGCCGCTCGTAATGCAGGACGCAAGATCTATCGCGCAACAGAGTATTCAGATTTTAAAGGAGTAAATTTAGATAAAACTGTTCGTCAAAAACTTCAATGGGCTCTGATACTAGCAGGAGAAAAAATATCTGAACAAGAAGAAGAATTAAAAGAAACGGATCCCATAATACTAATTAAAAATTTAAACAGTTCCGAGGATATTAATGAACGAGAGCGTATTATGAATAAACTAGGGAAGTTACAAGCTTCAGAAGCTGTGAGACCACTGGTTGACTTGCTCCAAGACACCAATCAAGAACCTGATATCCGAGCAACAGCAGCAGCAGCCCTTGGAAAGATCGGAACAGCCACTGCCAATCATAATCCGGCAATTCAGTCTTTAGTTAAGGCTTTGGGGAATAATGATAGTTTTGTGCGTCTAAAAGCAGCAGAAGCTTTGGGTAAATTAATCCCTCCCGTAGGCAGAGATGCCTTATACCAAGCTATTAGACAAGATAAATTTAGTAATGTCCGCAAGGCTGCCAAGGAGGCATTAAAAAAATATATTATAGATTCTAATCGTTCAACTATTGAAGATAGAATAAAAGCATTTAATTACTTAAAGCTAGTTTATCCAAATGATGCGGAAACACTGTTACAACAACCTATCCCTGATGCCGATGTTTTAAGGGAATATAATCCAGAGCAACAGGTCAATTTTGAGAAGATGTCTGTAAGTGATCTTATTGATCAACTAAATAATAACAATACTCAAATAAACCCAGATGAATGTGTAGCGATCGCTAAGGCTCTAGGGAAACATGGAGATGCCGATGCCTTAGATCCACA
>NZ_JAAHHX010000223.1:0-2913 GCF_010672065.1 Moorena sp. SIO4A1
GGAGCAACCCCTGTTATTCCCCCCGAAAAGCAATCAGAGAAAACGAGAACGCTTCAATCGTGGTCTGCAAACGAGAACTTGCATCGAGTCGAACGACTTATTAATCGCCTATAGCTTAATCGACGAATTGCAACTCGTTATGAGAAATATGCCATCAATTATCAAGGGATGTTGACTATTGCCTCTATATTACTCTGGCTTTAGTTGAAATCTTCTTTCTCCTGTTGCTGGTGATATCGATCACAGTTCCATGGTGATCTTTTAACTTTGCAGACACGCCCGCCCTAGTTTATGGTAAATTTTGTCAAATAAGCCCGTTATCTGCTCTAAGTTCATGCTGAAAGTGGCAACAGTCACTGTAATCCAGGAAGTTAATCAACCTGATGAACTAATTCCTGTATTGGTTTTGTGTCCATCTCAAGATGAGAAGCAGTTATTGTCTAGCGCTGACTTTTCTGCTTATTGCTTCCATTGCCTAGAGTATTCATCTCTACAAACAACGCCACCTAAACTCAAAGGTCAAGTCGATTTAGTAGCCTTTTGCCAAGATGCGATCGCTTATGCCAAAGTACATAAGATTGCAGCTGTTTATTACAGCTTTGATATCGCTAATTTAGTAGCTGCCGTGGTTTGTCAAAGCCTCAATATCTTTGGCCCTCGTCTTGAAAGTATATTGCAGTGTTTTCATAAGTTTTATGCCCGTGAAATTGACTCATATCCCCCCGGTTACAGTGTTGTACAACTGGACAATGAAAAAGATATTTTAATTGACAAGGACATTGTAAATACGCTGAGGTTTACCGTATTTGTTAAACCAGTTTGCTCGAGTTACGGGATGTTTTGTGGCAAGGTCGATCAACCTGAACAGTTACAACAGGTATGTAAAGATCTAGCCAGGGCTTATCAACCTTGGTGGCAAATGTATCGAGATTTATTCCAAGCATTTGTTGATGGCACAAAATACCCCTTAGCTGTAACATCTCAAGTTCCGCTTTTAGTTGAAGATCTGATTTCCGGTCAACCCTTAACCTGTGATGGCTTTGTTTATAGAGGACAGGTTCATTTTTTTGGTTTAGTGGATACCGTGGAAGCAAAGGACGGGTCAGTGGATTGTTATGTCTTTCCCTCTCAAGTGAGTCAGGCACAACAAAGGGCTATTTACGAACGAGTAGCTAATTTTATTCAAGATAGCGGTTTAGACAATAGCTTTTTCTGCGCTGAATTTTGGCTTCAAGAGCAAGGCTCCCCGGTCTTAATTGAAATGAATGCCCGGATGAGTGCTACATTTGGCTTTTTGTATCAGCAGAGTCTGAATTTTAATTTACCCAAAGCAGCTCTGACATTAGCCCAGGGAATTTGTCCAGATATTCCAAGCCAGACATTAGTAGAAAAAACACCCACCAGTTGTCGCCTGTATCTGTCAACTCGTAACAATGGTCTCGCCTCAACACTGTTTGATTTTAGCCTTGCCCAACAAACCCTCAGTTGCTCACAACTGATTACCTTTAATTGTGAAGCAGCAGACCAAATTAAAAATACTTACTATCATCCCACTCCACTGGCAGAACTAAACCTGGTTGGTTCTAACCGAGCTGCCCTACAGTTTTATGGTCAGCATCTACGCAATGCATTACTGCTAGAACGACGCTCCCCAGCCTATCAAATTGCCGTGGCCCAAGACTGCGTTCTCCAGGGGGGTGAGGGACTCTACTATGACCCCAGAAGTAATCAACTATTCTGCCTGGACTACGGTAATCCTCAGCTGATTCAACTGTGCTTAACAACCCGCAAGGTGCAGCGGTTCCCATTACCTGGTTTGTGTTACGGTCTTGCCCTATCGGGGACGGAAACTGTGGTGTTGTCTGGGGAGTTGGGACTGGTGGAGTTAAATCTCAATACCAAAGAGATCATACCAATTATCCAAGACTATCAGGGTAAACAGTTGGTTTGCAATGATGTAGTTATTGACAAAAACGGAAACATTTGGTTCAACACCATCGATGAGGATGCCACAGCAATTAGGGGAACAGGGGCACTGCTAGCCTGCAATCCCCAGGGGCAAGTCCAGGAAGTTTTTGCGGGGCTAGGTTATGCCAACGGCATGGGACTATCACCAGATGGGCGATCGCTCTACGTTGTGGATAGCTTAGAAAGGTCTGTTCATGTCTTCGTTCTCAATTCGGATCGAACTGAAGCAACCCTACCCGATATTCATGACCATCACAAATTTATCGTTGCCGATGAAACTGAAGGAGTACCCGATGGATTGGCTGTAGATGGGGCAGGTCGTCTTTGGCTCACATTTTGGTTTGGTGGCAAAGTAGTCTGTATCGATCCGCAATCTCAAGCAAGAGTCAGAGAGATTGTTCTACCTGTGATCAATATTAGCAGCGTGACCATTGTTGATTCTAAATGCGATCGCACTGCCGAATCACCCTGCAAATTGTTTGCTTGCTCATCTGCTGTTCCTTGGCTAGGGGGAAAAGTCTTAGCACCCTGGTATGCAGGTGATTTGCCAGGGTCGCGACAAGGATACCTTTTTGAAATCGATATTTAGTGATATTTTAAGTAACGCCCTATAATCTTAAGACATCATCATGGATCATCAAGAAGCTAAAAAGCGCCAAGAACATTTAAAGGCTCTACGGCGAGAGGATCGGTTTGTCAAGATTAGTGATCGAGAAGATCGGTGCGATCTGAATCTCGATGCCTGGGCTGCCCTGTGTAAAAATCAGTTCTTGCAAACTTGGAAAGGAGTGGTTTTGCAGACTGGGGTTACAGAGTTAGGGATCTACCCTATGCTGTTAAACGAACTTAAACCGAAAACCACAATCGAGCTAGGAACCTATAGTGGCGGTAATGCACTCTGGCTAGCAGATCACATAGAAATCTTTGGGATTGAAGGCCGGGTGA
>NZ_JAAHHX010000224.1:0-2912 GCF_010672065.1 Moorena sp. SIO4A1
TCAGATTCACTTGTCCAATAGTGCAGTAATAATAAATGACGTATCACTTGTTCTAAAAGGCTAGCTACAGCATTTTTCTTTTCTCTGCCCAAATCCTCTAACTCCTCAATTAAGTTATCCCAATCTAGTTGATTAAATTCTTTGTTTTTCAGGAGCTTAATGGTTTCTTCTAGCCATTGGGCATCATCAATTTCGTAGAGATTTTTTAAATTTAAGCTACTATTTATACTACTCATAATCAATTATTGCTAAAAATCCTAAGCATTCAGCTATCAGTTAATGCGCTACGCGCACGCTACGCGAACAGCTATCAGCGATTATTTTGACCTGGTGGTGCGTTACGGGGCGGGCTGTTACAACCCGGGTGTTGAAGCGGAAAATAAGGGTGAGCCCGCCCCTAACGCACCCTACCCAACTAGATCAAAAACTTCCGACACTTTTAAAGTAATATCCTTAAATCCAGAAGATAACACTAACTCATCACCGGAAAAGCTACCAACTTCTGTATAAGTATTTCCCGTCAGTTCTAAGACCAGGATAGTTTGACTTTCCGGGTCCACAATCCAGTATTCAGGAATAGCACAATCCTGATATTGGATTCTTTTAGCAATATAGTCTCGCTCTCGTTGTAACTCTCCCGGGCTAACCACTTCAACCACTAATAAAGGCGGTGACATGGAGAGGCGAATAGTATTACGCTTTGATAATTGTTGAATATGCTCTTCTCGGATTATCGTCAAATCAGGATAACGGTTTTTGGGTTCACCTCTAACTTCTAACTCTAATCCTTGGCCTCTGACTCTGTCTGTTCCGAGCATCAACGCAAAAATCAGAAAAATACGATTCGCAATTTGAACATTTACTCCCGACTCTGGAGGCATTTCAATTAACTCTCCATTAAATAACTCATAGAATTTTTCAGAGTTATCATTGTATAATAAATACTCGTCAAAGCTTTGAAATTTATGGGTCAGTTGTACCATCAGATTGACCACCTTAACCAATAGTGTTCCCTCTACCGTACTTTAGCAAAGGGAAAAGGGAACAGGGAACAGCGGATCTGGGAACAGCGGATCTGGGAACAGCGGATCTGGGAGTGAAACTCAACAAAGCCAGCATAAATGTTGGGTTTCGTACCTCAACCCAACCTACACGCTGATTCCCGATTCTGGTGGGCAGCTGGTGGGCAGTGGCTGATGATAGCTTTACGGCTGTTGGCCAATTCCCTTGCTAGCCACTGCCCACCCTACGATTAATTTCCCTCCCCATCACCCCATCACCCCATCACCCCATCTCCCCATCCTTACAAGGGTACGTTTTTAAGATTCATCCAGAACTAAAGACATGAACTTGTGCTGGGGAGGCTGAAAAATCAGGGACAAAACTCCCGATGGGCAAAGGTTCCCCCTTAAATGCCGCCGCTAAAATTCTAATTAGTCCTCGCCGGAAACAACTGAGTTTTCGAGGTGCACTGGTCTTCAATGATTTAGGAGATGAACTTTCCTCAGACTCCGATACGAGATTGACCAGTGCTATTGTCCATAGGCTGGGCCAATTGTAAACTGCTAGCTAATAGCTTGTCGTCAGCTTTTCCGCCGACACTGACTAACCATAACGTCGCTACTGCTATCGCCAACCATACTCGTTCTGCTCGCTTGGGATCACTGATCCTGGTCAGATGCCACTGTAGTCCGCCGCGCTTGATATCTTTGAACATACACTCAATCCAACTGCGCATGCCATACCACAAGATTTCAGCTTGGTCTGGCTCTAAGTCTGTCAGAATTAACCATGGGTCGCTGTAGTCTTCATCCCACCGAGCCAAAAGGGTGCATTGGAGTGAGTTATTTTTGAAACAAGTGATCATCCCTGCCCAAGACTGACCCAGTGCAGTGATCAATCCTTTGAGTGGCACAAACCCACAGGAGAGCTTGCTCTGATAGTAACCTTGAGCATTGATGCCCATGAACGGATGCCATTGCAGGGCAACAATTGCCTCATAGAACCACCGGAGCATACAAGCGATTGTCAGTGGTGACAACCACACACCCTACTGAGGGAATCCCAGGCTGAAGATGCTCAAATAACTTCAACCAGTAAGGTGGCCAGCAACATGTGTTTTTGGCAACGATTACTTTCCACGCCACTGGTATGCCACAACCTCTATAAACCACGCAAACCACTAACAAGGTGAAGCGATCTCCCAGTGTTGAGGCATCTGCAGCTAACACGATGTTTTTGTGATCCGTTGGCCACCAACTTAAGATCCATTGCAACAATGGTGCAAAACTCGCGGTTACATCCAGTTCATTACGTTTTCTACCACCTATATCACTACGCTCCTTATACCATTCTCGTAATTGCTGTCTGACCGTGAACTCTTGCTTATCAAGCAGTTGTGCCAGAAAAGCTGATACGGTTGATAACCCACAACAATGGGTGATAGCGTACCCATTGCGACCCATACTCAACACTGCAGCTTGGGGTTTGGTTAAATGAGGCATTTTGCTGGTTACTATTCAACGCCCGTCCTTGTAAGCTATTGGGCAATCAGTCATAGCTTATATTCGATCACTATTATGATCGGAAGCCATTACCCCTTTGGTGCAATGTTGACCATCCTACTCCCTGGATTCTTGCAGCTGTTGCCCAAGCCAGGTAAGGATTTGATTTGAATCAGCCATCCCTACTCATCACAGCTTGACTCCTAGGCATGATTAATTCTCAATTTTAAGGCAGTAGCTCCAGAAATATTAAAAACGTACCCTTGTAAGGATGGGGAGATGGGGAGATAGGGAGATAGGGAGATGGGGAAGATTTTTATTGTTTTGCCTTGTCAGTCCGTTCTGTTGCGGTAATCATGAATGGCACCTCAAGTAGCGTGGCTGATGGCTGATGGCTGATGGCTGATG
>NZ_JAAHHX010000225.1:0-2897 GCF_010672065.1 Moorena sp. SIO4A1
TTTGTTGGAGTTGAGGCAAACTAAATTGAGAGAGATTTATTTGATGGTGGGAAAAGCGCTGCAATTGTTGGGGGTGATTAAGACACCATTGCAAGGTTTGAGAAATCGCTTCTCCTGAAACCTCTGCTAAGATCGACCCATTATCTAAGTCCTTTAAAAAAGATTTTCAAGATACCAAAACATTCATCAGACGGCGATGATAAGACTCAAGGGTGAATTCTTTAGCTCGCTGGATAGCCAGATCAGACATCTCAGCTCGTAATTCGGGATTACTGGCAAGAAGTTCCACCTTGTCTACAATTGCTTCTACATCTCGGATAGAAACGATAAACCCTTCGTATCCATCACGTACTACACTTCCTGCGTTAGGAGTACAAATAACCGGTAGTCCAGTCGCTAGAGCTTCATAGATTACTGTTGCTGACCCTTCACATAAGGAAGGTAACAAAAAAATATCTGCCCAGGCATATTGGGCTAAAATCTCGCTGCGTGGAATTGGACCAATTAGTTCGACATTTTTGCTTAATAGAGATTGGGCTTCTGTTTGTACTCCTATTGGACCGACCATACGAAATACAGCTTTGCCTCTAAGCTTTTGAGCAGCTTTCAACACATATGGTGAACCTTTTCGCAATCCAACACTGCCTACGGTAAGTACACGCAGGGGTTCTGTCTGTCGATGACGTTTTAGTTTTGGAAAGCTCAGCATATCTATGCCATAGGGTATAACCTTACAGCGATCACCAGATCCACCACAGGCAATAATACCTTGACGAACAAACTCAGAACCACATATGATTGTGTCTGCCTGTTCCCATTCCTTTTGTTCTCTTAGTGTATACTCCTCTAAGTGAGTATCCTTGCCTAAGGGAGTTTCCCAACCAGGAAAATTCTCTTGTTCTTCTAGTAAAAGTTCCTGCTCCAGAGCACGGGGAGCAATGGTTTGTTCCATAACAGTATCCATTCCCTGATACCGGGCAGCTTGCAAAATCTCAAGACCAGCACTGTTAAAGGTATATATGCCAGTAGCAGGTTTTAACCCATGCTGTAAAACAAGCTGACAAAAAGCCTTGCCAGACCAAAGAAACGCAGCTGTAGTTTCGTCAGTAGTGCGAGCCTGTCGTAGCTTCTGAGCATAGGTCCAACCTAAGTGGTTAAATGCTATGATCCGCTCGCGGGGAATGCCCGTGGGTACGCGCCCGAGCAGTCGCTTGACTCCTGCTGGTTGCAATGGGGAAGGAATAGCATGTAGCAGACGTGGCCAGCCTTTAGTAGCGCAGATATCGGTATAAAAGTACTCTAATAGTTTAGCTTGGTACAGCAGGCGTGGGACAGCATAGTGCATGCGAGCACCAAGGAGGGCTACACTCCAGCTTTGTTCACTGTGTATCATACTAGAGTTTTCATTCATTCAAATCTAGGATTAATCCATGTAACGTCAGTTCGGGTTAACGATACTTAGACAAAAAAACAGAGAAAGTTCCATCATGGGATTAAATCAAAGTTAATGCTTATGGATGCTTTAACCAAGCACGATAACCATTCCAGGAAAGTGCTTGTCTTCGCTTTAAAGCTTGTGGGAAGGCAATTAAAGCTTGCCACCACCATTTTGGTTCTTGAATCAACCATTGTGGTCCTCGGCTAAGAGCGTAACGGGCTTGACTCAAAATGCGATAAAGCGCTAGCGGAATGCAATATGGGTTAGGACAGCGCATGATAACACTCCAAAATTCATTACGGGCATGAAGATGGTGATTCCGGACTTCGTTGCGCCTGATGGGGGAGTAGTGGTGTCGAATGGTTATCTCAGGAAAATAGTAAACTTGCCAATCATTCGCGATGCATTGAATCGCGTAGTCGGGTTCTTCATACATATGGAAAAACATAGGTTCAAATCCTGGTAAGCTGCGGTAGGTAGAGACCCGCAGACAAGCACCAGAGTTAGCAAAAGACCGGACAGGTTTTGATGGACCGAAGTCCTTTTGAGTCAGGGTCTCAGGGTATTCGTCAGTACGTTGGGGAAAGGTGGCGATCGCTAGCTTGGGGTGTTTTGCAAAGATTTGAGCTAGGGTGTCGAGACAATTGAGCTGTTCTGGATAGCTATCATCGTCAAGGGCAAGAACTAAATCTCCGGTTGCTTGCTGCATCATTGCTGCACGGGAAGCCACTGAACCTCTACCTTGCTGATTAATAGTAAGGCGAAAGTCTGGGTGATTTGCTTTCAGGTACTCGACGGTACCATCTGTACACCCATCAGCAGTAACTAGCACCTCATGAGGTGGTGGATTGAGACGAGTGAGAACATCGCAGGTTCGCTTAAGATCGCTCAAGCGATTGCGAGTGGTGATCATAATTGAAACTTTTGGATTACTCATAACTTTCAAATTTACCCTTTCAAGCTCCTGAATAGTTTTGTAGCCGGAGACAAAAGATAATTTATATGTCTATTTTTTTTATTTAATTGAAAGGTTAATATCCTGTTTTTTTCAAATATATCTATTAAAAATTGATATATTTTTTGATCAAAAACATTGTATTCATAAATTAGTTCATCTAATCGCTCATTAGGTTAAATAAGATTTTTACTGCGAACCTTTGCTGAATAATAGATGATGGGGAGTCGCCATCCTAACACTTCTTGAAATACAGCAAGAGATTCATCAAAACGCTCCGTCAAGTCAAAAGCAACAAATTTGTGTTCCAGATTTTGCATCGCTAGCTCAAGATCGTGTTGGGTACATCTTTCCCGTACAAGTCCCTTCCCTGAAAGTTGGCGAACCATACCATTCTCAAGCTCAGGATGCATTTCTTGGCTTCAAAGTTCTTCTGGAGAGTAGTTCCTAATTAACTGAAACCACCGTCAGTTTTTGTCACTGTGTGCCTCAGCTTCTTGTTTC